>NZ_JARZHI010000088.1:0-37303 GCF_029946465.1 Polyangium sorediatum | reverse complement strand
GCCCCCGCCGCCGCCGCCCCCGCCGCCCCCGCCGCCGCCGCCGCCGCCCCCGGCCGCGGCGCCCGCGTCCGACCTCAAGATGGAGGGCAACAAGCTCCTCCTCCCCGGCGCCATCGTCTACAAGACGGGCAGCGCGGAGCTCGAGCCGGTCAGCTTCCCGATCCTCGATCAGGTCAAGTCGTACCTCGACTCGAAGCCGAACGTGACGTTGCTCCGCATCGAGGGGCATACGGACGCGGACGGCGACGCGGCGAAGAACCTCGACCTCTCCGCGCGGCGCGCCCAGTCGGCGGCGAAGTACCTCGTGGGCAAGGGCGTCGATTGCAAGCGCCTCATCGCGGTCGGGTTCGGCGTGACGAAGCCCGTCGCCGACAACAAGACGGCCGAGGGCAAGGCCCAGAACCGTCGCACCGACTTCATCAACGCGGCGATCAACGGCAAGCCCATCATGAAGATGCCGGTCGACGGCGGCGCGCCCAAGGTCCTCGACGCCTGCGCGCCCTGACGATCCCGCATCTCCCCTCGCCCGCGCTCCTGCCTTCCTGACGCCCTCCTTCTCGCCACCCGGGGTGAGGCGAAACCAGCCGCCGAAAAACGCTGGCCAACCCGCCCCGGGCCCATCATCCCTTCATGGCCATGCGCCCGTTCGTCCTCACGTCGCTGCTCCTCGCCTCATCGCTCGTCTTCGCGGCGGGGTGTGATCGCTCCTCGCGCGACGTGCGTGAGTGGAAGTCGACGGATCACGATCAGCCCCTCGGTCAACAACCCGGGCAGGTCGCCGCGCGTCCGCGCAGCTCCGCGGAGCAAGGCCCCGATCAGAGCCTCGTGGAGATCGCTTGGCAGCGCAACTGCGCGAGCTGTCACGGCCAGCGCGGCAAGGGCGACGGGCCGCAAGGGCCGATGATGCGCGCGCCGGATCTCACGCGATCGGACTGGCAGGCGCAGGTGACGGATGAGCAGGTGGCCGACGTGATCCGCAAGGGTCGCAACCGCATGCCGGCGTTCAGCAACCTGCCGGACCCGGTCATCGCGGGCCTCGTCGGCCGCATCCGCGCGAACCGCTCGCCTTGATCCACGCGCCCGTTTGACTTCGCCATTCCTGCTCGTCAGGTTGCGCCCGATGCAGCGGGACACGACGCCGGACGAGGAGACGCAGCCCGAGGCCGAGGGCTCGGCAAAGCCCCTGTTCGCGCCTTCGCCGCTCAGGCGACGGCTCTTGTCGTTGCTCCTGCTCGCGGGCGGAGGCGCGGCGTTCCTGTCGCTCGCGCCGCACTGGCCCAAGGAGCACACGGTCGATTTTCGTCTCGACGGCGAGATCGGCACGGTCGTCGGCTTCGACGTGACGTGGTCGCGCGCAGGCGCGGAGGCGGGCGCCGTCAGCGGCAGCTCGTTCCGCTTCGAGCCGGGCCGCGCGCCGAAAATCGTCCATACGACCGTGCACTTGCCAGATGGTTCGTATGCACTGGACATCCGCATCGACCGCGCGGATCGCAGCGACTCGATCCAGCGCACGCTGACGCTCGGCGACGCCGAGAAGATCACCGTGCCGCTTCGCTGAGGCAGACAGCGTCCTTCAGGCATCACCTGCGTCCCCGGGGACACGGTTCGGCGCCCTGGAGACGACCTGCAAAACCGACGTCAAGCCTACGAATCCGTTCGATATTTCGCCGTTGATGCCCGTGAGGCTTCGTGCGGGAACGGAACGTGTGACGAATTCGCTTGATGCGGCGCCCCAGACACCGCTACTTCTTGGCCCGTTGGCTTGGGGTGTGGCAGCTTATCCTACATGCACTTATCTGTCGCTGATGAGCGCACTCTGTCGTTCTTGGACAGGGGCCGCGCCGCGGCGTCGGAGGGCGATCCGAGGGACGGGTCGCCTGCACTGATGGAGGACCGATGAAGATCACGCCCTGGTACCTGGCCGCTCTCGCTCCCTTCGCTGCGATCGGGTGCAGTGGTGCATATCTCGGGCACGCGGCCGTCGTCGTCCTGACGATCGGTATCTTCTTTGGCACGCTCTCGCTCGGCCGTACGCCGAACACGCCGCCGCCCGCGCCGCCGAACGCGCGTGCGTGAAACGCAGTCGATTCGGCGCTGTTAACCTCGGGTCATGACGTACGACACCGTCGGCTCCCTCAAGGGCCTCGACGAGTTCTCCTTGATGGATCTCGAGGCGGTGCGTCTCATCCTGCGAGGCGACTCCGTCGTCGACTGGCACAGGCTCCACGTTCGCGACGAGGAAGAGGCGCGCGTTCTCCTGCGAGCGCAGGAGTTCCGACCCGAAGAGCCCGCCGATCGCGCACGGCTCGAAGCGATCAAGAACGAAGCGATCGCCTACCTACGTCGGCACTTCGAGTTCCCCATCCCCAAGCCCGTCGCCCGCTGCTCCGTGGAGGAGCTTCTGGTGCTCGCCTCGGGCAAGGGTCACAGGCAGCTCTGCGCCTGCACGATCCTGAAGGCGATGCACATCATCCATCACCTCGAGGGGCGCGAGCTGCTCTTCTCGATCCCGATGTCCGACCAGGATGTGTTCCACCTGGTGGAGGAGAAGGTCTATCGGATCGTGGGCGGGATGCTCGCGGCGGGCTTCCCCATCACGGAGTTCATCGGCGGGCGGAAGAACAAGGACTCGCTCTACACGAAGCTGCTCTCGAAGACCGACACGACGGCCGCAGCGATCTACGACAAGCTGCGGTTCCGGATCGTGACGCGGGAGGCAGACGACATCCTGCCGATCCTGCTCTACCTGTCGGAGCGGCTGTTCCCGTTCAACTACGTCGTGCCCGGGCAGAGCACGAACACAATCTTTCACTTCCGTAGTTATTGCGAGCGTCACCCCTTCCTGCGGATGCTCCTTCGAGAGCTGCAAGCAGGCGTGGACGACGGTCTGACGCTCAGCAACAACACGTTCAGCGATCAGAGCTATCGCGTGATCCACTTCGTGGTGGATCTACCGGTGCGGCTGCCGCCCGAGATCATGGAGCTCGCGCCGCCAGCCGCGTGGGCACTCGGGCCGCTCGTGTTCGTACTCTGCGAGTTCCAGCTCATCGACCGCGAGACGGAAGCAGCCAACGAGCTCGGAGACGCGAGCCACGCGAAGTACAAGGAACGCCAGAAGGTGGCCGTGATGCGTCGGCTGAAGCTCGGCGGTCGAGCGCCGACGCGCGTTCCGACGAAGCGACCGCGCTGAAGAGTGAGCGTCGCGCCGGGGTTTCACCCCGGACCCCGACCAGGGGTTGTCCACCCCTGGACCCGGACCAGGCACGGCCTGGACCGAGGGCGACAGCGCGCAAGCGCGCTGTCGACAGGGATGAGGTCGTCAAGCGACGCGTCCGCGCTGCTGTCTTGGTAGGCGAGGTGGTGGAGGGTCTTGCCACGGGCCCGTCGTAGAAACCGCGCATCGCGCGGTTTCTATGCCCTCGGTCCAGGCCGTGCCTGGTCCGGGGTGCCGGGGGCGGACAGCCCCCGGCTGGGGTTTGGGGCAACGCCCCAACCTCCCGCCAGGGGCTGCCAAAGCGCGATCAGGTACGGGTCTTGAGGCCTTCGCGATCGAGCACCACGATGCGGCGGCGGTCGACCTCGATGATGCCTTTGCGGCGGAGCTCGCCCAGGGTGAGCGTGACGGTCTCGCGGGTGGAGCCGATCATGCTGGCCATCTCCTGGTGCGTGAAGGGCGCCGAGATCAGGACGCCGCGCGGGTCGGGGATGCCCCAGCGCTGGGCGGCCTTGAGCAAGAACTCGGCGAGACGCGCTTCCACGTTGCGGAAGAGCATCGAGGCGAGACGCTCTTCCGTCTCGGCGTTGCGCTCCACGAGCGCGCCGACCAGCGCGTTCGCGAAGGCCTGATCCGAGGACATGAGCCCACGGATCGTGGCAATCGGCACGACGAGCGCTTCCACGTCTTCCGTGGCGATCGCGCTCTCGCGGTGGTTCGGGACGCCGCCGAGCGCGGCCTCGCCGAGGAGGTCGCCCGCGCCGCGGTAGCCGAGCGAGAGCGTGTGCCCTTCGTTCAGCGCCCGGACCAGGCGGACGCGTCCGCTGCCGAGCATCACCACCGAGTTCGCGGGGTCGCCCTGGGTGACCAGCGGCCGCCCGCGCGTGACTCGCTGGATCGTTCCAGCGTCGGCCAGGAGGGTCTGCGACGCGGGCGAAGCCGCGCTACCGACCGCTCCACGCCGCAGAATCCGCCGCTTGCGTGCGTCCGGATCGAGCCCCCCGTCGTTGCCGACCGCGCCGGAACGAGCCGGGACGTTCGGTGCCATCGCATCCTTACCCATCATATCGAGACTGCTCCTCTAGGTGCGTTTTCGCCGTGCGGGCCCAGAAAAAGAACGCGGCTTGCGTTGACATCTCCGAAGTACGGCCCGTACCTTTCGGGGGCCGAAGCCCCAGCCGAAGAACCCAAGTCGGCGGGGATCCGGTGCCCCGCTCCCCTGAAGCTACGGATCGTTGGATGCGCCTCTTTAGCGGTAAAATTGCCCCTCTCAGCGAAGAAATCGTCAAAACCCTGGCGGACAACGGGGAGATCGAGTGTGAGGACCGAAAAGAGGTGGTCCGCGACCTGGAGTCCGTCTTTTCTCAGTACCTCGCGACCGAAAAGGAAGTGATGGACAAGTCGAAGGCCACGCTCGAGTCGCGTGGCCTGCCGCCCTCGGAACTCGGGCGGATCCGGAAGATCATCGCCGAGCAAAAAGGCATCAAGATCGGCGAAGACATCCTCGACTACTTGCTAGACCAGTGCATCGAGATGCTCATGCACTCGGGCAACGTCGACGAGGTCTACGGACAGGATCACGACCTCAGGCGTCGCATGCGGCCGGTGCTGAAGAAGTACCTCGCGGCCGACGACGAGCTCGACGCCGAGGTCCGGAACAAGATGAAGAACCTGCAGGAAGGGACTCGGACCTGGGAGGTCGAGTACCAGAAGATCAAGAACGAGATCCAGCGCCGCAAAGGGCTCGTTTGAGGGGAGAGTAGAGACCGATGGGCTGGATTCCGAAGGTCGAGCAGAAGCGCCACTTCTGCCACAAGTGCAAGAACGAGCTCGTCTTCGAGGTGAAGCTCCAGCGCGCCGACACGTGTCCCCACTGCGGCGTCGACATGCACTGCTGCAAGAACTGCGAGTACTGGGATCCGTCCGCGCACAACCAGTGCAAGGAGCGGATCGCCGAGTACATCCCGGATCGGGAGAAGTCGAACTTCTGCACGTTCTTCACGTTCAAGAACGGCGTTCCGGAAGATACGTCCGCGCAGATCGCCAAGTCGAAGGCCCGCCTCGACGATCTGTTCAAGAAGAAGTAGGCCGCGAGCGCCTGCGCCTTCGAGCATCGAATCGGGCATGTCCACGCCTCGTTACCTGGTCACCGGCGGCGCCGGCTTCATCGGCACCAACATCGTCGCGGCGCTCGTCGCGGCGGGCGAGCGCGTCCGCGTGCTCGACAACCTCGCCACGGGGATGTGGGAGAACCTCGACGGGATCTCCCCTTCCTCCGCGGTCGAGCGCATCGAGGGCGACATCCGTGACCCCGAGGCCGTCGCCAAAGCTGCTGCGGGCGTCGAGGTCGTCTTCCACGAGGCGGCGCTCGGATCGGTGCCGCGCAGCGTCGAGGACCCGGTCACGAGCGACGCCGTCAACGTCGGCGGCACCGTCACCGTGCTCGATGTGTCGCGCCGTGTCGGCGTGCGTCGTGTCGTGTTCGCCGCGTCGTCCTCGGCCTACGGCGAGACGCCCGTCCTGCCGAAGCGCGAGGACATGCCGCCGATGCCGCTCTCGCCGTACGCCGTGACGAAGCTCGCGTGCGAGAGCTACTGCCGCGTCTTCTCGTCGATCTACGGCCTGGAGACGATGTGCCTGCGGTACTTCAACGTCTTCGGCCCGCACCAGACGCCCGAGGGGCCCTACGCCGCGGCGATCCCGCGCTTCGTCGATGCTGCGCTCGCGGGTCGGCCCATCCAGATCTTCGGCGACGGCGAGCAGACGCGTGATTTTTGCTTCGTCGACAATGCCGTGCGGGCGAACCTGCTCGCGGCCGCGTCGCCCCGGAAGCTCGCGGGCGAGGTCGTCAACATCGCGGGCGGACGGCGCGTGTCGCTGAACGCGCTTTGCGTCGAGATCGGCCGTGTCCTCGGCAGGGCGCTCGACGTCGAGCACGGCCCGGCCCGGCCCGGCGACGTGCGGCATTCGCTCGCGGACGTGAGCCTCGCGCGGGACATCCTCGGGTACGAGCCTTCCGTACGGTGGGAGGAGGGCATCGCGCCGACGGTCGCCTACCTCGAGGCGCTCCGGGCCGCAGGTCCGGCCGAGGCGGCCCGGCGGGCGGCCGAGCGGCGTGCACAAAGTACGCGGGAGAACGGCGTCAGCACGGGTGCTGCAACCAACGTTGTTGCACTCTTTCGGTGAGCGACGTATCCGGCAGAGCCATGCGGAGCATGACGGGGTTCGGGATCGGCGAGGTGACCCTCGGGGAGGGCCGGGTGCTCGCCGAGATCCGCTCCGTCAACCAGCGCTTCCTCGACGTTCGAACGCGGCTGCCGCGGGAGCTCGCCGAGATCGCGCTCTTCGCCGAGCAGGTGGTGCGCGAGCGGCTGCGTCGCGGACGTGTCGAGCTCGTCGTGCGCACGGAGGGGCCGGTGCTGACGGCGGCGACGCTCGACGTGGCGCGCGCGCGCGCGGCGTTCCGGCAGCTCCTCGCGCTGCGTGACGAGCTCGCGCCGGGCGCGGAACTACCGCTCGCGCTGCTCTCGGCCGTGCCGGATCTGTTCATCCCGCCGGCGGGGCCGGAGCTCGCCGCGGTGCGCGACGCCGTTCGCCGCGCGATCGAGGCTGCGATCTCGGCGATGGACGCGATGTGCCGGGCGGAAGGCGAGGCGCTGCTCGCGGATCTCTCGGGGCGATGCCAGGCCCTGCGGCGCCTCATCGAAGCGATTGCTTCACAGGCGGACGGTCTGCGCGAGGCGGCGCAACGCCGGCTGCACGAGCGGCTCGAACGGTTGCTCGCCAGCGCGGAGCTCACGGTGGATCGGGGCAGGCTCGAGCTCGAGCTCGCGATCCTCGTCGACAAGAGTGACTTCACCGAGGAGCTCACGCGGCTGCGCAGCCACCTCGATCAGCTCGAAGGCGTGCTCGCGGCGAGCGGAGGCGAGCCTGTGGGGAGGCGGCTCGACTTCCTTCTGCAGGAAATGGTACGCGAGGCCAACACGCTCGGCGCGAAGGCCCAGGACGCCTCGGTCAGCCAGATCGTCGTCGGCATCAAGGTCGAGCTCGAGCGGCTCCGCGAGCAGGTGCAGAACGTCGAGTGACGCGGACACGCGCCAAGGCCCCAACACCCCAGCACGAGACCGATACGAATGGTGAGCGACTTCCTCCTCCTCATCGTCTCCTCCCCTTCCGGGGCGGGGAAGACGACGCTCTGCAACCGGCTGCGCGCGGAGTTTCCGGACCTGCGTTTCTCGGTCTCGCACACGACGCGCAAGCCACGCCCGAACGAGGTGGACGGGCGCGAGTACCACTTCATCGACAAGGACGCGTTCGATCTGATGATCGGCGAGCATGCCTTCGCCGAGTGGGCGCCCGTGCACGGCAACTCCTACGGCACGAGCGTCGCCGAGATCGAGATCGCGAAGCGTGAGGCGCGCGGCGTGCTCTTCGACATCGACTACCAGGGCGCGCGGCAGATCAAGGCGCGCATGCCCGAGGCCGCCTCCGTGTTCATCTTGCCGCCCTCGCTCGCCGAGCTCGAGCGCAGGTTGCGCGGCCGCGGCACCGAGGACGAGCCGACGACGCTGCGGCGCCTCCGGGCGGCGAAGGGCGAGATCGAGCACTACGGATTCTTCGACTACGTGATCGTGAACGACGACCTCGAGCGGGCGTACGATCAGCTCCGTGCGGTGGTGTTCGCCGAGCGCTGCCGTCGCGGTCGGCACGCGCTGCTCTGCGAGCAGATGCTCGCGGAGGGGAAAGTCGGGGCTTCCACATGAGCCACGTCCTCGGGGTGATCGGCGGCAGCGGTGTCTACGCGCTCGAGGATCTCGAAGACGTCGAGGAAGTCGACGTCGAGACGCCGTACGGGCCGCCGAGCGACGTCGTGTTTCGCGGCCGCGATCGCGACTCCGGGACCACGCTCCTGTTCTTGCCGCGCCATGGCCGTGGTCATCGGCTCTCGCCCACGGAGATCAACTACCGGGCGAACGTGTGCGCGTTGAAGAAGCTCGGCGCCACGCACCTCGTCAGCGTGAGCGCGGTGGGATCGATGCGCGAGGAGATCCCGCCTGGGGATCTCGTGGTCGTCGATCAGTTCATCGACCTCACGAAGCGCCGCACGAGCACGTTCTTCGAGGGCGGCGTCGTGGGGCACGTGGCGTTCGCGGATCCGGTCTGCCCGCACCTCTCGGCCGCGCTCGCGGACGCCGCTTCGCAGGCGCTCGCAGGCACGCAGAAGAAGCTCCACCGCGGCGGCACGTACGTCTGCATGGAGGGCCCGCAGTTCTCGACACGCGCGGAGAGCCTCCTCTATCGGAGCTGGGGCGTGCACGTGATCGGCATGACGGCGATGCCCGAGGCCAAGCTCGCGCGCGAGGCGGAGCTCCCCTACGCGCTGCTCGCGATGTCCACGGACTACGACTGCTGGCACGCGACCGAGGAGGCGGTGACGGTCGAGGCCGTGATCGCGGTGCTCCGGGAGAATGTGGCGTATGCGCGACGCGCGCTGCGTGGGCTCTCGTCGACGCTCCCCGATCCCAAGACGAGCCCGGCGCACGGCGCGCTCGCGAACGCGGTCATGACCCGACGTGACCTCGTACCCGAGCAGACGCGGGCGCGGCTGTCGTGGCTTTTGCCAGATCTCTCATGCTAGAAGGGGCCGCCGTGAGCACGTCCTCTCCGATTCTCATCGTTGGATCCATGGCCTTCGACGATCTCGACCTGCCCTCGGGCAAGGCGCGCGACGTCGTGGGCGGCTCGGCCACGTACGCGGCCATGACCGCGTCGGTCTTCGCGCCGGTGCGTGTCGTCGCCGTCGTCGGGGACGACTTCCCGGAGCACGTGCTCATCGCGATGCAGGCCCGCGGGATCGACACGCGTGGCATCGAGCGCGCGACTGGAAAGACGTTCCGCTGGGCGGGCCGGTACGATCAGGATCTCGTCCACCGCACCACGCTCGACACGCAGCTCAACGTCTTCGCCGACTTCCGCCCGCGCCTGCCGGACGCGTTCCGCGACACGCCGTTCCTCTTGCTCGGCAACATCCATCCGGGGCTCCAGCTCGACGTGCTGGAGCAGGTGCGCTCGCCGCGCCTCGTCGTGGCCGACACGATGAACTTCTGGATCACGGGCGAGCCCACGCTGCTTGCGTCGATGCTCAAGCGCATCGACGTGCTCATCGTGAACGACGAGGAGGCGCGGCAGCTCTCGGGCATCCACAACATCCGGCGCGCGGCCCGCGACATCCTCGCGCGTGGCCCGAAGCGCCTCGTCATCAAGCGCGGCGAGCACGGCGCGCTCCTCTTCGACGAGGAGGGCGTGTTCGCGGCCCACGGCTTCCCGCTCGAAGACGAGGTGGATCCGACGGGCGCGGGCGACTCGTTCGCGGGCGGCTTCCTCGGCTACCTCGCGACGCAGCCCGAGGTCACGCCGCTCGCGCTCCGACGCGCGATGGTGCACGCGACGGCGACGGCGTCGTTTTGCGTCGAGGCGGTAGGCACCGGGAAGGTCGGGGTGCTCGTGCGCGACGAAGTCTCCGCGCGCGTCACCGAGATCCAGAAGCTCTACGAGTTCGGCGCCAGCACGATGTGATCCGCCCGCTCCGCCCCGCGCGGAGCGGCTGCTGTCCGTGATAGTCTCCGCGCTCCTTTTTGCGTGGAGGAAACACGGATGCGCTTTTCCAACGTGGCCGCGTCGCTCGCGGCCTTCGGGCTTTTGTCTCTCGGGGTCCTCGGCAGCGGCTGCGGCGATGATACGCCGCCCTCCCAGCCCCCTCCCTCGGGCGCGAACTGCGGGCTCACGGCCGAGTGCGTTTCGGCCGATCCCACGTGTATCGCGCTCGTGGACAACGCGGGCCAGACGGAGTTCGGCCTGCGCATGTCGCAGATCATCATCAGCAAGCCCGCGACGCTCGCGGCTGCGAGCTTCATCGGCAAGACGGTCGCGGGCGGCGTCGCGCTGGACGACACGAAGTGCAACCTGTCCGGTCAGGGCACGTTCTCGTGGTTGCTTCACTTCGACACGGCGACGAACACCGTCTGCACGGGCGGCGCGAAGCCCGTCGCGAACCCCGCGGACGGCTTTTCGTTTGTGAACGAAATGATCGGTGGTTTCAACATCACGCCGATCAAGTTCTCGAGTGACCTGTCCCAGGGCACGTTCGAGGTGACGGAGGGACAGGACATCATCGTCCCCGTGTACACGGCCGAGGGCGGCGCCCCCATCCTCTTGCCGCTCAAGAAGGCGCAGATCCTGGGCGGAAAGCTCTCGTCCAACAACAACTGCGTGGGCACCTACAACGCCGAGGGCCTCGATCCGCTGAACCTCTGCCGTCCGTTTCCCGAGGAGAACCAGTTCACGTTCGTCAACGCGGGCAAGATCGAGGGGTACATCACGCTCGAGGACGCGGACGCCGTCGAGGTCGATCTCGCGAAGAAGTCGCTCTGCGCGCTCCTCACGGGCAAGGACGACGCCGCGATGCCGATCGCGAAGTGCGTGCGCGATGCGAACGGAAAAATCGATTACAAGGGCGACTGGTGTGACGCGACGAATGCGGCAGCGGACGCGAGTTGCGCCGACGCAGTGCAGCTAGGCGCGGAGTTCGCGGCGAGCGCGGTGAAGATCAACGGCGGCTGTCCGCTCTGACGCGGGAACGTCCCGTCCGTCACGCTTGCGGCGTGCGCCGTAGGACGCGTACGATCGTGCAAATCCGGTGAAAAACGGCCTCTGGCGTGTGCGAGAGGCCGCCATCGGTGGCGCTTTCGGAGGTCTTCGCCATGCCTCGCTTTCTAAGACATCTCATCGGGATCATGGTCGTGATCCTCATCGCCGGCTGTGCCGGCGGTGGTTGTTCGAGCGGATGCTCGGGCTGCGGCATGACGCCACTGCCCGGCGGCTTCGATCCCTCCGCGCGGATCGAGAACGCCGGCTCGGTGCGGCTCACGCAATCCGGCCTCACGTTTCTCGAGCAGAACCTCGGGCCGCTGGCCAAGACCCTGCTCGGCGGCAGCGGCGACGGCGGCATCGTCACGTTCCCCGTCCCCTCGACGAGCGGCTCCACCGCGGGCATCCAGTACGACGTTTGTCCGGGTGGACCCGACGAGAACGCGAACCCGCCGAAGTGCGTCGCAGAGATCGACGTCGGCAACGCGAAGCTCAACATCGACACGTCGACGCCGCACAACCTCAAGATCTCGGGTCCCTTGCCGATCCGGCTGCAGAACCTGCCGCTCGACATCGTCTACTTCTTCATCCCCGACAGCGCGAACGTGCGCCTGACGGGCAACGGCTGCACCACGCCGGCCGCGTTCGCCAACATCGACCTGAACGTCGACATCTCGATCGAGGTCGACACGAACGTGGCGCACTCGCGGCACGGCTACTCGCGCGTCAAGATCAACACGCTCGAGGTCAACAAGTCCCAGCTCGAGGACTCGATCGAGTTCTGCGGCGGCGGGTTCTCGAACGCCGTGCTCGGCGCGATGAAGGGCCTGGTCATCGATCTGCTCTACGACCAGCTCCTCGGCACGCTCGGGGAGCAGGTGGATGAGGCGCTCTGCCAGCAGGCGAACGCGGAGCTGAACCCCCCCTGCCCGCTCGGCACGAACGACGTGGGCGGCGTTTGTCGTTACGGAACGGCCGAGAGCGACGAGTGCGCCTCGATCATCCTCGGCACCGACGGCAACGTGGACCTCGGCCAAGCCCTCGCCAGCGTCTCGCCGGGCACGAAGGGCGGCCTCGACATCCTCTTCGCGGTCGGCGGCGCCGGCAAACGGACGGACAACAGCGGCTACGCGTGGGGTGATCTCGACCCGGTCGCCGGCGGCGCGACGCTCGGCATGTACGGCGGCGCGGAGCCCACGCCCATCTCGCAGTGCGTGAAGTTCTCGGAGATGCCGCTTCCCACGGGCATTCCGGTCCCGGACGAGCTGCTCGGCAACACGGTCTCGAACTGGCCCGCGGGGCTCGACGGCCCGCACGTCGGGATCGCGCTCTCCGAGCGGTTCGCGAACTACGCGCTGAACGGCATGTACAACAGCGGCTTCCTCTGCCTCGGCATCTCGACCGAGACGGTGCCGCAGCTCGCCTCGGGCACGCTCGCGCTGCTCGCGAGCTCGCTCAAGGATCTCGGCCTCCAGCGCGAGCCGCAGCAGGTCGCGCTCGTCATCCGGCCGGGCCGCCCGCCGACGGCGACCTTCGGCAACGGCACGGACATCAACACGGATCCGCTCATCCGCGTGAAGCTCGAGCAAGCCTCGTTCGACTTCTACATCTGGTCGACGGACCGCTTCATCCGCTTCATGACGGCGACCTTCGATCTCGACGTCCCCGTGAACCTCACGGTTACGCCGGACGGCCTGCTCCCGGTCCTCGACAAGATCGGCGTGTCGAATGGCGTGGTCACGAACTCCGAGCTCCTCCGGGAGGATCCGGCGGTCATCGCGAGCGCGCTCCAGGGCCTCATCGGCAGCCTCGGCTCGCAGTTCCTCGGCGGGATCAACGCGATCGACATCGCGGGCGCGCTCGACTCCGTGGGCCTCACGCTCACGATCCCCGAGAGCGTGGAAGGTCAGGGTTCGGCCGGCCTGCGCAAGCTCGCGAAGGGCAGCGACAGCTACCTCGGCATTTTCGCGACGCTTGGCATCGGCCAGGCGATGCCCCTGGCCCCGAACCCGGGCTCCGGGGTGAAGGCCGATCCGATCGAGACGACGGCGCGCGTGATCGAGAAGAAGCTCGATCGCACGGGCTTCCGCCTCGGCACGGTGGACGAGGAGAACACGCCGGTCGTGGCGCTGCAGATGTCGTCGCCGAGCGATACGGGCGCCGTGCCCGTCGAGTACTCGTACCGCGTCGATCACGGCATGTGGAAGCCGTTCACCCGCGAGCGGAACATCGACGTGCGCGACGAGTGGCTGCGTCTGCAGGGCAAGCACACGGTGAGCGTGCGCTCGCGCGTCGTGGGCAAGCCCGAGACGCTCGACGAGACGCCGGCCGAGATCGATGTCGTGATCGACGCCGAGCCGCCCGTGATCACGGTCGGTGAGGTGCAGGAAGGCAACCGCGTGTCCGTGAACGTCCGCGATCTCGTGGGCGGCGGCGGCGAGTCCCGCGTGCGCTACCGGCTCGACGGCGGCGTGTGGTCTCCGTGGAAGCCCGCCACCGAGCTCGGCGCGATCGACGTGGGCGAGGCGGCCGAGATCGACGTCGAGGCCGAGGACGCCGAGGGCAACGTGGCCGAGGCTTCGCAGGCGCTCATCCGTGGTCGCGCGCTCATCACGGGCGAGGGCTGCGGCTGCGCCGTCGTCGGCGACGATCGCACGCAGGGCAAGCCGATGTGGCTCGTGGGCCTCGCGCTGCTCGGCGCGGTGATCCGGTTCGGCCGTCGCCGTTCGCCGAAGGCCGCGGCTGCGAAGCCCGCGCCTGCGCCTGCGCCCGCGCGTCGTGCTGCGGCGCGCCGCACGATCCGCGCGCTCTCCGGGCTCGTGATCATCGGCACGGCGGGCTCGTTCGCGGGCTGCAGTTGCGGCGGCGACGACAGCGCGATCGGGCAGTCGGGGTACACCTGCGTCGCGCCGACCTGCACGACGCTCGATCCCGGGCTCATCGGCGCGTACACGTCGGTCGCGGTCTCGGGCAAGACGGTCTGGATCGCCGGGTACGTCGAGGCGGACTGGGCGAACGAAAATAGCTGGGGTGATCTCGTCGTCGGCACGTGGAACGGCGAGAACGTCGGCTGGGCCGCGATCGACGGCGTCCCGGCCGAGCCCGCGGTCGATCCGGCGAAGTTCAACAAGAACGGCTTCCGGGGCGGCCAGATCGAGTCGGGCGACGACGTCGGCACGTGGACGAGCATCGCCACGGGCAGCGACGGGAGCCCCGCCGTCGCCTACTACGACCGGACGAACAAGGCCCTCAAGTTCGCCCAGCGCGTGGGCGGCGCCTGGAACGTCGTCACGGTCGAGCAGAAGGGGCAGGCGGACATCGGGCGGTACGCGAAGCTCGTGATGGCGGGCGACAAACCCACCATCGCGTACCTCTCGATCGAGCCTGGCAAGGACGGCGCGGTCTCGTCGAAGGTCCGCCTCGCGACGGCAACGACCGCGACGCCGACGGGCGCGGACTGGACGTTCGAGGACGTGGCCGTCGACGAGGCCACGCCCTGCCGCGCGTACAACTGCGCGCTCGGCGACGTGTGCGTACAGGAGACCGGCCGATGCCACGAGAAGCTCACGGCCTGTGATCCCAAGTGCGGCTCGGGCTCGGCGTGCGTCGACATCGGCGGCGCGACGCAGTGCTCGGACACGGTCGACGCCGCGAAGATCGACACCTACCCCGAGGCCGCGGGCGACTACATCTCGGTCGCGCTCGATCCCTCGGGGGGCCTCGGCGTCGCGTTCTACGATCGCATCCGGGGCAACCTCGTGATCGCCTCGAAGAACGCGGGCATGTGGCAGACGACGATCATCGACGGGCAAGCGGCCGACGGCACGGACACCGGTGACATGGGCATCGGCGCTTCGCTCTTCATCGACGAGAAGGGCGACTGGCACCTCTCCTACGTCGACGGTTTGTCCGAAGGCCTCCGCTACGCGCAGGTCACGAAGGGCGCGACCGTCAAGCTCACGGGCATCGTGGACGATGGCCTCACGGTCGACGGCACGAAGAAGTTCGACGACGGGCAACACCTCGTCGGCGACGACTCATCGATCTACGTCGGCCCGAGCGGCGAGATTCACATCACCTACCAGGACGCGACCGCCGGCCAGCTCCGGTACGCCGTAGGCACGCCGACGGGCGATCAGATCACCTGGAAGGTGCGCCCCATCGAGCAGGAGGGCTTCGCCGGCGCGTTCTCGCGCCCGATCGAGGTCGACGGCAGGCTGGTGCTCGTCAACTGGTGGCGCCGCCTCGACGAGGCGGGGCCGCGCGGCGACGTCGCGCTCGTCTCGCCCTGACGCACGACGAGGGCGCGCGCTTCGGGGCGCGCCCTCCCGTTCAGCGCTTGGGGCTTCGGGTCGCCTACAGCGCCCTTCGCCCCAAACCTCTTCAACACTTGGGGCTTCGGGTCGCCTACAGCGCCCTTCGCCCCAAACCTCTTCAACACTTGGGGCTTCGGGTCGCCAGCGGCGCCCTTCGCCCCAATCCCCTCCCCTACCCCGTCAGGCCGCGGCGATCTCCGCGGCCGTCTCCAGCAGCATCTCACGCGTCGCCGGGCCGTTCACCCGCGCGCGCTCGGCGGCGACGAGTTCGAGCAGCTCTTGCTTCGTGGCGACGCCGGAGTCGAGCAGCGCCCGCATGTACCCGTCGACCGCGCCCTGCGCCTTGGCGAGCTTCGTGTGGCTCGCGCCCGCGCTCTGCGCGCGGAGGGCCTCGTTCAACATCTGCTTGAGCTCCGCCAGCATCTCGCTCTTGCGTCGCATGAGACACCTCTCCCGATCCGGCAGGCTGCCGCCTCGGCCGCGCACCACGCGCTCAGCCTCTGGGGTCGGTCCTCGCCCACCCGGCCGCGCCACGCGCGCCGGATCGCCGGTACACGACGTCCCCTATCCGAGGCGCGCGCGTCGGGCCAAATTCTCGATCGTTTTTCCGAGAGGTGTCCGCGGAGCCGTCAGGACGAACTGCCCTGGAGCAGACGGCCGATGGCGCTGTCCGCGAGCGCGGGGTCGAGGCGGCCGAGCGCGACCGTCGGGCCCTTCTGCGGCACGAGCACCACCCGGCAGCGCCCGCGCGAGGCGGGCATCAGGTTCGTCAGGGCGAAGTCGATCGCGATGGAGACGGCCACGAGCAGCGCGCCCATCCCGAGCAGATCCGGCGAGCCCGCGCGCGCGCCGTCGACGAAGAGCGAGACGCCGATGTAGCTGCCGATCGCCAGCGCGAAGAGGCCTGCGTACATCGCGAGCCGCGGATACCGCACCTCGCGCGCCACGCGCGTGAGCCCCTCGACCGGGAAGACCATCTCTCGCTCGCGTACCGTTCGTCCGAGCAGCTCCGTCTTCGCGAGCACCGTGATCGAGCGCGGCGAGACCCGCATCTCCGCAGGGCAACGGTACCGGAGCACGAAACGCCCGATCAGACGGGCGAGCGGAAGCACGAAGAGCAGCCCCGTCACGGCGAGCAGCACGAGCGCCAAAGGGCCCCGCGGCGGCGGGACGAGCTCGCCTGCGGCCGCGGCGGCGCCGGGGCTCCGCGCGTCCTGGAGGAGCGCGCGCACCACGGGATCACGTGCCTCGGCGGCGAGCGTCTTGGCCTCGCTCCGGGCCGCCGCCGACGTGCTCGCGCCGAGCGCCGCGGCCACCACGAGCGCTCCTGCGCGGCCGACGAGCGGCGCTGCGCCTTCGTCGGCCCTGCGCACGAGCGCCGCGGCTTCCCGCCAGAGCCCGTCTGCCTTCGGCCCGAGCGCGGCGTCGGCCGCGGAGAGCGCGTCGAGCGGCGTATGCGCGGCGACCCACGCGAGCGCCTCGATCACACGCCGCTCGGCTTCCACACCTTCGGGCGGGGCGAGCGCGATGCCGCGGGCGAGCAGCGCGGACAGGAGCGCGCGTGTCGCGGGCCCTGTGGGCTCGTTCGGGCTCCTTTCGAGCGCGGCGAGCACGTTGCCGAAGTTGGTCTCGGCGTCCTCGGTGGAGAGCCCGAGCCGGGCGGCGGCGTCGCGGGCTCCGTCGGGCAGAGAGGTCCTTCGCTCGTCGGCGCAGGCGAATGCGATGGCGTGGACGAGGCGGGCCAGATCGTCGCCGCGCGGATGACCGGCGAGCTCGGCGAGGACTTCGTGAGGCGTTTGGTCGGCGGGCATGGCAGGCGTGCTCTGTCGCGCGTCGCGCGCGGGTCGACTTAACCGAACGCGCGCGCCCTGGCTAGTCTTCCGGGCTCTTTCGAAGGCGCGGTCGTGGGGGCCATCGCGCGTCAGGGGGCAGTTTTCCCGCCCTCTTCCGCGGCTTTTGCTTGTTTCGCGAGCTGCTGCTCGACGGCGCTCATGATGTATTTGAGCTGCTTGTTCGTCACGTGCGTGGTGGCGCGGACCAGGTCCCCTTCGGCGACGAACGGCGTCGGCCCGAGCACCTCGAACCGGCCGAGGAAGGGGATCTCGACCTTCCGGAACCCCTCGACGATGGGCCCGAGCTCGCCGGCGTGCTTCTCGGCCAGGGACGCGTCCTTGTCCTGCGCCTCGAGCAGCACGTCCGCGCCGCCGTCGTCCGTGGGCGTCACGGAGAGCCGCATCCACTTGAACGTGTCGGGGATCTGGAACGGCAGGCCCGTGAACGCCCGGTGCGGCGTCACCATCGAGAGCGCGATCCCCACGCCGCTCGACTTGTTGAAGCCCTTCGTCGACTTCACCTTCGCGAGCTCACCCTTCGCGTCGGCGGGCAACACCACGAGGATCCGTTTGCCCGGGACGAGCGCGAAGATGCGCTCGCCCTTGTCGGCCTTGGCGATCGCCGCGGGCACGGGCGCGTCTTCGAGCCAGTGGCCGGGCGGATTGCTGCGCTTTACGATGGCCTCGATCGCGCCGCGGATCTTCGGTTCGGGCACGTTGAAGTCCATCACCGCCACGACCTTGCGCGAGTCGCGGAACTGCGGGCCGGCGATGAGCAGATGGTCGAGATCGCGGATGGGATCGATGGGCGTGTCCTTGAAGAAGGACTGCCACTGCGGGATCCCCACGAGGATGCGGCTGAACCAGGTCCCGAGCTCGTGCTTGCGGATCCTGTCGCCGGCGATGAGCACCTGCACGTTCGGGTTTTTCGAGGCGATATCCGCAGCCGAACCCGCGGCCGCGAGCGGATCCTTGAGCCTCGGGCCTCCCGCATCGGCGCCCGCGTCGGGCAGCTCCGCGACGGGCACCGGGGCGGCCGCATCCAAGCCCGCATCCAGCTCCACCTTCGCGACCGCCTCCACGTCCGCACCTGCGTCCGGCAGCTCCGCGACGGGCGCGCCTGCGTCGGGCGCCTGCGTGCCGCCATCCGTAGCGAGCGGCGCTGCATCGGCGATCCCCGCGTCCTCCGGCCCTGCGTCGTTCACGCCTGCGTCCTCGACGTCGGCGTCGGGGCCTGCGTCCGGCGCCTCGGCGTCCGGGCCTGCGTCGGCCGGCTCCGCCTTCTTCTTGGGCTTTGTCTCGGCCTGCTTCGTGGGTTCGGCGGAAGGATCAGGCTCCGCGGCGGTGGGCTCGGGATCCGGCGCGGGCGCTCGGGTTTCTCCCGGCACGAGATCGAGATCGATGGGGATCACGACCTCGCCCTCCATGTCGACCATCTCCACCGGATCACCGAAGAGCAGCGAGAGCCAAGCGAACAGGCGCGTCGGCAGCAGCGGCAGATGCAGGAGGAGCGCGATCGTCAGGGCAACCACGAAGGCGCGTGGAGCGGCCGCGCGGATGCGCGAGAGGGCCGTGGCTGGCGCTTCTTTCGTGTCTGTTCGGCCACGGGGCTGCGTCCGCTGCTCCACGGCCCCTACGGTAGCAGCGCCTCGCCGGGCGTCATCGGGCCGAGCGCTTCGTGGCACGTTCCTTTCAAGCGGCTTTCTCATCCCTTTTGCAGAGAACTGGATCGACGATGCAGGAACGGGTACGAAGACCCCCGAGCCCGTCTGGTCGGGAAGACGAGGCACTTTTTTCGGCGATGGGAAGCTCTCCAGTGGATCGGCCTCGGCGTGAACAAGATCGGCCCCGCGTGGCGATGAACTCCCGCGTGCCGGCGGGTCGCGAGCCTGCGCCCCCGCCTCCTCCCGAGGCGAAGGCGCCCTCCACGCTCGTCGCGAGTGCCCTCGGCTTCGCGGTGGCGGCGGGCCTCGCGGGCGCCGTCGCGTGGGCCAGCGGTTGCCATGGGGATGCGCCGCCCGGCGCGTCGGTCGACAAGCCCACGCGCACGAGCCAGCTCCCCGCTCCTCCCCCCACGACGCCCCCGGCGCCGAAGGGCTCCGCGCGGGTCGCGACGGCGACGCCGGCCGACACCCGCGACGCGGGCGCCGACGCCGCCGAAGACGCGAGCCCTGCGGTCGCGGAGGCCGAGAAGCCGTACACCGGACCGCTCCTCGGGGCGCTGGCGGTGCAGACGCCGGTGTATCCGACGATGGAGTCGAGCAAGAAGCGGCTTGGCTACATCCGGCTCGGCGGCAAGGTCCCGGTCGATCCGAACCCCACGAAGAACGCGTCGTGCCAGCAGGGTTGGTACCGCTTGCTCGACGGCGGCTACGTCTGCGGCAAGTACTCCACGACGGATCTCTCGAACCCCCAGGTTCGTATGGGGATCACGTCGCCGAACCTCGAAGAGGTGCTGCCGTACCGTTACGCCTACAACACGGCGCACGGCACGCCGCTCTACCGATCGGTCCCCTCGAAGGAGGACATGATCAAGTACGAGCCGTACCTCGAGATGGCGAAGAAGGCGCGCCGCAAGAAGAAGGCCGAAGAGGAGGCCGAGATCGCGGCCAAGGACGAGGCGGCGAAGGATCAAACGGCGTCGGCTGCGGCCACGCCTTCGGCGAGCACCTCGGCTGCGGCCGACACCACGGCGGTTCCGGCGGGCCAGGAAGGCGCTCCGAGCGCGCCTGCGCCGATGCCTTCGGCCGAGGTCGCGGCGATGCTCGACGCGGGGCCTGCGATCGAGGAGCCGGCGAAGCCCTGGTGGCAGCAGCTCGAGCCGGGCAAGCCCGTCAACGTCACGCTGAAGGAGCTCGAGTCCGAGGCGGACGGCACCGTCGCCAAGCGCATGGTGAAGGGCTTCTTCGTCGCGGTGGACAAGACGTTCTCGTGGAACAGCCGGACTTGGTACAAGACCACGGCGGGCCTCGTCGCGCCGAGCGACCGCATGTACATCGTGAAGCCCCCGGCCTCGCAGGGCATCGACGTCCCCGAGGGCGTGAAGCAGGTCGGCTTCATCCTCGCGACGAAGTCGTCGAAGTTCGAGATCGACGACGAGCACAAGAACGTGAAGGTGAAGGGCCCGGCGCCTCGCTTCACCGCGGTCGGGCTCACGGGCGTCACGGCGACGGTGAAGTCGGTCGTGTACCGGCAGACCACCGAGGGCTGGTGGATGAAGGGCGTCGACGCCACGTACACCGAGCCTGGCTCGCCGCCGGCGGATCTCGCGCCGGGCGAGAAGTGGCTCGACGTGAACATCACGCGCAAGACGATCGTCGCGTTCGAGGGCGACAAGCCCGTGTACGCGGCGCTCGTGTCGCCGGGGCGCAAGTCGACGAACAAGGCGAAGGATCACTCGACGATCAAGGGCACGTTCCGGATCCGCGAGAAGCACATCGCGGTGACGATGGACGGTGACGGCACGGTCGCGGGCGACCTGCCGTACAGCATCGAGGACGTTCCCTACGTCGCGTACTTCGAGGGCTCGTACGCGCTGCATGGTGCTTTCTGGCACTCGAACTTCGGCCGCGAGATGAGCCACGGGTGCGTGAACCTCTCCCCGCTCGACGCGAAGAAGATCTTCTTCTGGAGCGAGCCTCGCCTCCCCCGCGGCTGGCACGCGGTCTGGTCCACGCCCGAAAACCGCGGCACGCTCGTGGTCGTCCACGAGTAACCCTCCGGACAACCAGAAACCCGGGCCTCCCCGGTCCACCTGGACGTATTCTGCCGAGCCAGCAGCCCCCCCGCCGGGTAGGCCCGAACGAAGCGAAGCGGAGTTGAGGGCCGGAGGGTGTGGGCCATCGAGCCCACACCCTCCTTAACAACTTGACTTGGGGCGGAGTGTCGAACAGTTGTTGAGGCCGTCATGGACCAGTTCTCGGCCCACCTCGATCGCGGGTGGGATCTCGTACAGCGTGGGGATACCCGCGGCGCCGAGGCTTCGGCGCGCCGAGCGCTGGAGCTCGATCCCAACTCCCCCGAGGCGCACAACCTCCTCGGGTACGTCGCGGCCCTCGAAGGGGACGGCGAGGAGGCGATCGAGAATTACCGGCAGGCCATCGCCCTCGACGACACGTACCTGGAGGCGATGCTCAACGCCGCCGAGGTCTACATTCACCCGCTCGGGGAGTACGACCAGGCGATCGAGATGTGCGACCAGGCGCTCGATCTCGCCGAGGTCGACGAGGAGATCATCGACGCGCTCCTCCTCAAGTTCGATGCCCTGCTCGCGAAGGGGGACACGGACGAGGCGGCGCGGGTCGTCGAGCGGATCCCGAGCGGGCCTTACGACAACCCGAATCACACCTTCCTCGTCGGGCGCGCGCTTTACGAGATCGGGCAGACGGAGCGGGCCGCGCGGCTCGTGGAAGAGGCGGCGATGAAGGATCCGCGGCACGTCGAGGCGTACTACTACCTCGGGCTCGTACGCGACGAGCGTGGTGACATGCGCGGCGCGACGCAGGCGTTTTTGCATGCGCGCGAGCTCGACATCGAGATGGGGCTGCCTCCGTGGGCGCCCGGCCGTGAGGCGTTTGCCGGGCTCGCGCAGAAGGCGATCGCCGGGCTGAATCCGGTCCTGCGCCGGTACGTCGACGCCGCCGATGTGTACGTCTCCGACGTCCCCGGCATGGAGCTCGTCGCCGAGGGCGTCGATCCGCGGGCGCTCGTCCTGCTCGATGGGCTCCTTTCCGACGATCTCTCCCGCGGCGGCCGCGCGGATGCGCCTTGTGCGCGGATCTTCGTGTATGCCATCAACGTCGCCCGGCTCGCGGGCAGCGTCGAGGGCATCGAGCGGGAGATCAGCTTGGCGCTCGAACGCGAGATCACCGCGACGTTCCTCGAGGCCGAGCAGGCCGAACGCCCTGAGAGCGAGCTCAACTGACGCGCGGGGATCGTTCGCCATGTGTGCCGCCCCCGAGAGGCCTGTGAGGCCCGTATCCGCCCGAAGGCGTGGCCGCTCGGTCGCGGGAGCGATTTATTACGGCATCATCGGCGCCACCTGCCTCGCGGGCACCATCCAGATCTCCGTCCAGGTGTTCTTCACGGACCACCCCCCTTCCCCGTACGGCGGTTGCCACGAGGGGCTCCGGGCCCTCGTCGGGTCCGTCGATCGGGCGCGGGCGGCGGCCCCCGGAACGGACGGCGAAGACGGGGCGATCGCGCGTTTCCGGGCGGCGCTCGAGCCCGAGTGGCAGTACTTCGATGGCGTCGCGACCACCTGCAAGGGGTCGGCGAAGGACGAGGGCGCTCTCGACGCCATCGAGCGGCTCCGCTATGCGGAGGAACATGCAGCGCGGCGGGAGGCTTCGGACCTGGCCCCGCTGCGGCGCCAGGTGCAGGAGATCGTGAACACCGATCTCGCCCAAGCCGGCGCACCCCCCAAAGGCCCCTGATATCCAGAGCGGCGACGAATGACAGACCAGAATCCCACCTCCCAGGGCGCGAACGCCTCCGAGGCTCGCACGAGTGATCCCACAGCGGCCGGCCAGGCGGCCGCGACCGCGCCGACCTTCGACGTCTTGCCCCTCTCGGCCGAGCTGCGCGAGACGCTGGCCGAGATCGGCTACGTGAACCCCACGCCGGTGCAGGTCGCCGTGTGGGAGCCCGCGACGCGCGGGCGCGACGCCGTCGTGCAAGCGCGCACGGGCACCGGCAAGACGGCGGCCTTCGGGCTGCCGATCGTCGATCACCTCGTCAAGCGCTCGGCCGCGCACGTGCAAGTCTTGGCGCTCTGCCCCACGCGCGAGCTCGCGCTGCAGGTGACGGCCGAGATCGAGCGGCTCGGCAAGCGCAAGGGCGTGCGCGTCGTGCCCGTGTACGGCGGCGCGCCGATGCCGCGCCAGATCGACGCGATCGCTGCGGGCGCGCAGGTCATCGTGGGCACGCCCGGCCGCGTGCTCGATCACCTGCGCCGCGGTACGCTCGATCCGAAGAACCTCCGCCTGCTCGTGCTGGACGAGTGCGACGAGATGCTCTCGATGGGCTTCGAGCGTGAGCTCAGCGCGATCCTCGAGCGTTTGCCCGAGAACCGCCAGACGCTCCTCTTCTCGGCCACCTTGCCGCCCGACATCGAGCGGATGGCGAAGAGCAAGCTCAAGAACCCCGAGTTCGTCACGCTCTCGGGTGACCACGTCGGCGCGCTCTCCATCGATCACTTCGTGTACATGGTCGCGGGCGACAAGCTCGGCGCGCTCATCCGCGTGATCGAGGTCGAGAACCCGGAGAGCGCGGTCGTCTTCTGCAACACGCGCGACGAGACCGAGCGCGTGGCGAACGCGCTGCAGCGTCAGGGCTTCGACGCGGACTGGCTCAACGGCGATCTGCCGCAGTCCGATCGCGAGAAGGTCATGAGCGCGACGCGCGAAGGTCGGCTCCGGTTCCTCGTCGCGACGGACGTGGCTGCGCGCGGGATCGACATCTCGCTGCTCACACACGTCATCAACTACGACTTCCCGCAGGACGCCGAGGCGTACGTCCACCGCACGGGCCGCACCGGGCGCGCGGGCCGCACGGGCACCGCGATCTCCCTGATCGCGCCGCAAGACATCGGCGGCCTCTACCTCATGCGGCTGACGTACAAGATCCGCCCGATCGAGCGGCAGATCCCGACCGAGGGCGAGCTCAAGACGCGCGCCGAGGCCGACATCGTCAACATGCTCGTCGAGGCGTTCGCACCGAAAGGTACGCACCCGGACGATCTCTCCCTCGCGCGGCGCATCCTCTCGCACGACGCATCCGAGCGGATCCTCGCGGGTCTCTTGCGGGATCACCTGGGCGCGCGGCCCACGGCCAAGGACGAAGCGGCGGCCGCGCGACGCGCTGGTCCTGCGCCGAAGCGCGTCGAGGCGGCACCTGCCCCGGCGAAGGCCGAGACGAAGCCTGCGCGCGAGCCGCGTGAAGAGAGGCCGCGCCGCGAGGAGCGCGAGCCACGTGAACCACGCGAACCACGCGAGGAGAAGCGTCGCGAGGAGCGCGAGCCGCGCGTGGCCGGCGAGGAGCGACCGCGCCGTGAGGAGCGCGAGGAGCGTCCGCGTCGGGAGGAGCGCGAACCGCGCGCTGCCGGCGAGGAGCGCGAGCCGCGGGAGTCGGGTCGTCGTTCGCGGAGTCGTCGTGAGGGTCGGCCCGAGATGCCGCGGCCGATCCGCGCGCGTGGCGGGGAGGAGGTCGCGCCGACGCCCGTCAGCGCGGCTGATCCTTTGCCGCCGCCGAAGGCGCGCGCGGCGGCTCCGGTCCGTCACGCCGACTTCACGAGCTGGCAGCCGCCGGAGGAAGAGGGCGACGACGAGCCGATCCTCGGCGACGCGGCGCTCTCGGGCCCGCGGGACGTCGCGCGGGAGGTCACGCGCGAGGTGGGTCCGGACGATACGGATCCGGGTCGCGCGCAGGAGGGTTCGTCCGGGGACTACGCCGAGGTCTTCGTCAGCGTGGGTCGCCGCGACGGCGTCCGCGCGGCCGACCTCCAGGCGCTCTTGCTCGACCAGATCGGCCTCGACAAGGCCGATGTCAAGCGGATCCGCGTCCGCGAGCGCAACGCGTTCGTCAGCGTCCGGCGCAGCGAGCTCACGCGTGCGGTGACCGGCTTGTCGGGAGCGACGCTTGCCGGTCGCACCGTGATGGCCGAGCCGGCGCGGGAGCGCAGCGGCGCGGGCGGCGAAATCGACGCGGACGCTACGGGCGCTGTCGATCCCTGAGAGGGTATTCAAGCTTTTTTGCATCGACCGCATCGCGGTCGATGCACGAAAGGTCCAGGGCTGCGCCCTGGTTCGGGTCCAGGGGCGAAGAGCCCCTGGTCGGGGCCGGGGTGAAACCCCGGCGATGCGCTGCGGAACACCCTCTGAGCCGAAATCGCGGTGATCTCCGCCCTTGAATGACACGCGGGACGCCGGATCACCTCCGGCGTCTTGCTCTCCAAAACCCCTGCTGGCGGTTCGCGCGCGAAGGTCGTATCCCCTTGGATATGGCGCGGCGCGGATGGGAGGACGAGGTCGGGCGGCTCCGGCGAGAGGTCGACGGCGCGATCGCCGTGGGCCTCGGCGTCGAAGACATCCTCCCTCTGCTCGCGCGCATCACCCGCATTGCCGAGCCGGGCAGCGAGCCTTGGGTCGCGGCGCATCGGCAGCTCGCCGAGCTCGGCGTCGAGCACGACCCTTGGCGCGCGGCGCTCTTCGCCCGCAAGGTCCTCGCGCACGACGGCCGGGATGACGGCGCGTGGGCTGTCATGGGCCTCGCGCAATCGCTCTTGCGAAACTTCCGGTATGCGGCGCGCGCCTACGAGCGGGCCCTCGCGCTCTCGCCGGACAACCCCTGGTACGCGCACAACCTCGGCCACCTGTACGACGTGGCCTTGGGCCGCCCGCACGACGCGCTTCCCTTGCTCGCGAAGGCCAGCGAGGCGCAGCCCGAGGAGGCGGACATCGCGGCGAGTTACGCGCACGCCCTCGCGCGCTCCGGCAAGCTCGTTCTCGCCAAGCGTGTGCTCAAGCGCGCCATCCGGCGTGGGGCCACGGCCGATCAGATGGCGCTCTGGCGCTGGCTCGACGCTGGCGCGCCGGAGACCGTGGAAGCCTCGGGGCGTGAGCGGCGCGGCAAACCGAAGAAACAGCGGGCCCGCCAGCGGCCTTCCGCGCGCGACTAACTGCGACGTCGAGCAAGCTTCCGGCTTGTCGTCGCCCGCGCGGTGCTACATCGATGCGGTCATGCTCCGTCCTCGTCGGGTGCGAGCCTTGCTCGCCACGTCGCTCCTCTCGTTTGGCTTGCTCGTCTCCACGCCGCTCGCGGCTCAGCAGCCGGAGCCCCGGCCGCAAGGAGAGAGCCCCGCCGATGCGCCCGCGCAGCCCGCGCCGCCTCCTGCGACGCCGCCGGCGATCGATGTCGCGGATCCGGCCCTCGCGCCGGTCCCGCCTGCCCCCAAGACGCTCGGCAACTGGCGCGATGCGATGACCCTCATCGAGACGCGCGCGCCGGATCTTCGTATCGCCGAGGCCGAGGTCGCGCGCGCCGAGGCGCTCGCGGAGCAAGCGCGGGGGCGTTACCTGCCCCGCATCGATGGGCAAGGTCAGGCGCAGACGATCATCCTTCCGCGGCCCCAGGGCGACCTCAACACGCCCTTCGCCGCGACGCTCTCGGCGAGCATCGGCGCCACGGCGACGGTACCGCTGATCCAGCCGCGCCTCTGGTACGCCGCCGGCACCGCCAAGGTCAACATCGAGGCTGCGAAGCAGACGGAATCGGATCGTCGCCGCACGCTGCTCGCGAACCTCGCGAGCGTCATCGTGCAGGTCGTGGCGGCGGAGAACCAGAGCGAGATCAACCGCGCTGCGCTGAAGACGGCGCTCGAGCGGCTCGAGCTCACGCGTCGCCGTGCGCGGCTCGGGACGGGCACGCAGCTCGACGTGGTGCGCGCCGAGCAGGACCTCATGCTCGTGCGCAACCAGCTCCTCCAGAGCAACGAGCAGATCCGGCGCACGCGCGAGTCGCTCGGCCTCGCGCTCGGCGACAACGTCCCTTACGGCGTCCCTCCGAACATCTCGCTCAACGACATCGAGCAGAGCGTGCGGGGCACGTGCCACGCGGGCAAACCCGAGGAGCGCCCGGACGTCGTGGCCGCGAAGAAGCAACTCGAGGTGGCCGAGCGTCAGGTCGGTGAAGCGAGGCGCGGATACCTGCCGACGCTGGACGCCTCCACGACCATCAACGTCACGAGCCAGCCCCAGTTCATCGGCGGCAACTACATCTGGACCGCGCGCGCTCTCCTCACGATCCCCATCTTCGACGCGAGCCGCTCCGGCGAGGTCAGCGCCGCGCGTGCGTCCGTCGAGCTGCAGAAGGCGCGGCTCGAGGCCGCCGAACGCCAGGCGCGCCTCGACGCGCAGCAGACCTATCGCGGTGTCGAGGTCGCCGACCAGACGCGCGCGCTCGCGGAGCGGACGCGGGATCTCGCGAAGGAAACGGCGCGCCTCTCGCAGGTCGCGTTCGAGGCGGGCACGGCGACGAGCTTCGAACTCATCGACGCCGCGCAGCGCCTCCGCCAGGCGGAGCTCGATCTGGCACAGCGTGAGTTCGAACTCGTCCGCGCGAAGATCGCCGCTCTGCTCGCGGCGGCCGTTTGTGACGGCTGAGCGGGCGCGCCGCGGTTTTCCTCTTTCGCCCGAGACAGCCGCTTCGGATCCCTCCTATCATCGCCGCGCACGCTCGCAGTGGGGGTGCGCGCTGCGCGTGACGCGGCGCGACGACGGCTCGTATTGAAGGAGAATCCGCCATGGCCAACATGCCGCCTCCGGGTGGGGGCTATCCCCCGGGAGGTCCGCCCGGCTATCCGCCGCAAGGCTCGTATCCTCAGCAGGGAGGCTACGGCCCGCCGCAGCAGCCGCAGGCGGGGTATGGCCCGCCGCAGCAAGAAGGCTACGGCGCGCCGCCGCAGCAGCCGCAGGCAGGGTATGGGCCGCCGCAGCAAGGGGGCTACGGCGCGCCGCCGCAGCAGCCGCAGGCGGGGTATGGCCCGCCGCAGCAAGGGGGCTACGGCGCGCCGCCGCAGCAGCCGCAGGCAGGGTATGGCCCGCCGCAGCAGAGCGGATACGGCCCGCAGCCGGGGATGGGTGGGCCTCCGATGGGCGGAGAGCCGCAGCCGGGGTACGGCCCGCAGCCGGGGATGGGGTACGGCCCGCAGCCCGGCATGCCGATGGGCGCGCCGCCGATGGGCGGAGATCCGCAGCAGGGGTACGGCCCGCAGCCGGGGATGGGGTACGGCCCGCAGCCCGGAATGCCGATGGGCGCGCCGCCGATGGGCGCACCGATGGGCGCGCCGCCGATGGGCGTTCCGATGGGCGCGCCCATGCCGCAACTGCCAGCGGCGGGCGGCGGCTTCAACATTCTGAAGATCGTGGTCATGGGCGCCGTGATCGTCCTCGGCCTCGTCGGCGGCGGCGCGTTCGTCTGGTACGGCCACACGCACCCGTCGGTCCGCATCGTCAACGTCACGGGCAAGGACGGCGTGACCGTCACGCTCGACGGGGAGGCGATCGCCAAGGACCTGAAGAACGCGGCCAAGGAGAATGCGGCGGTCGTCGTCACGAAAAACGTGGCGAGCGGCGCGCACAAGCTCGAAGCGAAGGACGCGAGCGGCAAGGTCCTGGAGAGCGTCACCTTCGAGTTCAAGTCGGGCACGAACGGCTACGTCTACGCGCCTGGCCGCGCGGCTGACTCGAAGACCTGCTTCATCGTCCAGACGGACGAGTACAAGACCATCAACGTCGGGCTCGGCAACAACGACCGCTTCAAGACCCTCGACCCGACGAAGAACATCTGGGAGCTGCCCACCACGATCGAGTTCTGGTTCCAGGACACGCCCGAGAGCGTCGAGATCAAGACGAAGAAGGGCCAATCCTCGAGCAAGACCGTCACGAAGCGCGCCCTCCGCCAGGCCGCCTGCGACGACCCCGATTTCCAGGATTGATCAAGAGGGGGCCGGCTCGGGCCGGCGCCCTCCCCTACCCGCGCGGCTCGGGCGGCGCGCTCCCCCAGCGTAGGGCTGCTGGCTCGATGGCGGCGCTCTCGGGTTCCGTGGAGCCCATGTCCGCGGTATAGAGCGCGGACCGATGGAACGACTCGCTAGTTATGTGTCAGGTGACTGGGTTCACGGCTCCGGCAAGGCGGCTGTGCTCGTCAATCCGACGACCGAGCAGCCGATCGCCGAGGCCAGCACGGAGGGCGTCGACTTCGCGCGCGCGCTCGCCCATGCCCGCGACGTCGGCGGCCCTGCGCTCCGCGCCCTCTCGTTCGCGCAGCGCGGCGAGCTGCTCCTCGCTTTGTCCCGCGCCATCCACGCGCACCGCGACGCCTTGATCGAGGTCGCCATCCAGAACGGTGGCAACACCCGCAGCGATGCGAAGTTCGACATCGACGGCGCCTCCGGCACGCTCGCGTATTACGCCGAGCTCGGCAAGCAGCTCGGCGACGCTCGTTTCCTCGTCGACGGCGAGGGCGAGAAGCTCGGCCGGAGCCCTCGTTTCTTCGGCTACCACGTCCTCGTCCCCCGCGCGGGCGTCGCGGTGCACATCAACGCCTTCAACTTCCCGGCGTGGGGCCTCGCCGAGAAGGCCGCTTGTGCCCTGCTCGCCGGCATGCCCGTCGTCTCCAAGCCTGCGACGAGCACGGCCTTGCTCGCGTATCGGATCGCGCGCCTCTTCGTCGAGGCGAACATCCTCCCTGCGGGCGCCTTCTCCTTCATCGCGGGCGCGCCCGGCGACATGCTCGATCACCTCGGCGGCCAGGACGTCCTCGCCTTCACCGGCTCGGCCGACACCGGCGCGCGCCTCCGCGCCATGCCGGCCGTCGTGCATGGCTCGGTGCGCCTCAACATCGAGGCCGACAGCCTCAACACGGCCGTCCTCGGGCCCGACGTCGCCTCCGGCTCCGACACGTACCGCATGTTCCTGCGCGAGGTCAGCCGCGACATCACGCAGAAGGCCGGGCAGAAGTGCACCGCCATCCGCCGCATCCTCGTCCCTTCTGCGATCGAGGGCGAGATCAAGGACGAGCTCGTCAGCTTGCTGCGCGACATCAAGGTCGGCGACCCTGCGCTCGAAGGTGTCACCGTCGGCCCGCTCGCGACGGCGGCGCAGCTCCGCGACATTCGCGCCGGCATCCAGAAGCTCTCGGCCGAGGCCTCGATCGTCCTCGGCGACGGCGCGTTCGAGCGCGTCGGCGCGCAGGATGGCAAGGGCTACTTCGTCCCGCCCACCCTGCTCCACTGCAAGGAGCCCGATGCGGCGCGCGACGTCCACCAGCACGAGGTCTTCGGCCCCTGTGCCACGATCGTCCCCTACGACGGATCCTCGGCCCGCGCGACGGACCTCGTTCGCCGCGGCGGCGGCATGCTCGTCAGCTCCGTGTACAGCGACGATCGCGCCTTCGTCACCGACATGATCTTCGGTTTGTCGCCGTACCACGGCCGCCTTTACTTCGGCAGCGAGAAGATCGCCGACCAGACGCCTGGCCCGGGCACGGTCCTCCCGCAGAGCGTGCACGGCGGCCCTGGCCGCGCGGGCGGCGGCGAGGAGCTCGGCGGACGCCGTGGCCTCGCCTTCTACTCGCACCGCGCGGCGATCCAGGGCGCGCGGCCGATCCTCGAAGCTGCGCTCGATCTGAAGAGCTGAGCGGCGTCGCCTACGGCGCCGCGGCGTCGCAGCTCGGATCGACTGCGGCTGCGAGATCGAGCGTCCAGATCGCCGACTCCCCGCCCATCGATCGACCCACGCCGACCGTCAGAAAATCCCCGTTCACGAGGACCGGCTTCGTCCCCTCATCCATGGCCCATTGCTCCAGCGTCTGCGCGGCCCCGGCGAACCCCTTCGCCAGGAGCTCGGCCATCCCCACGCTCCCCTCGCACGCCGCGGAAAACCCGGCGTCGCACGCGCGCGACACCGCCGTGGAGCCGTCCGGCCCGATGTCTTTGAGGTAACCCTTGTCCCGCATGTCGTCGCTGTGCGAGGACGCGGACTGGTTCAGCGTCGCGCAGACCTTCAACACGGGCACGCCGGCTTGCGTGCGCATGTCGTTCAGCCGACCGATGAGATCACTCTCGACGGCGTCCAGCGGATTCGCCTGGCTCACGCTGTCGGCGTACTCGACTGTCGTGCAACCCAGGGCCCAGGGGGCGAGGCCGAGCGCGGCGACGACCGAGAGGATGGGCCAAACGGACCCGCGATACGAAGCCAAGCGGCACATTTTCACCATGCAACGCATCTTATCGCGTTAGGCTGCCGGATGTTCCCGTTCGTATGAGCACCGCCGCGGCCCTCATTGGAAGCACCCTGGCAGGTCGGTTCCGGATCACCGCGTTCCTCGGGGAGGGTGCGATGGCGACCGTGTACCGCGGCGTGCAGGACGCCGACCCGCGCGAGGTCGCGGTCAAAGTCATGCACCCGGAGCTCGCGCGCGACACCACCTTCGCCAAGCGCTTCCGCCGCGAGGCCAAGGCCGCCTCGCGCCTCAACCACAGGAACACCGTCCAGATCATCGACTACGGTGTCGACGGGAACGTCGCGTACATCGCGATGGAGCTGCTCCAGGGCCGGGATCTCTTCGAGATCCTCTCGGTCGAGCGGCGCCTGGCCGAGGCGAGGGCCGCGCGGATCTTGATGGAGGTCTGCGATGTGCTCACGGCTGCGCACGAGCAGGGCGTCGTGCACCGCGACCTAAAGCCCGAGAACATCATGATCCTCGGCCAGCCCGACGCTGCAGGCCGCGAGCGCATCAAGGTCCTCGACTTCGGCATCGCGAAGATCCTCGACAAGGAGCCGAAGGAGGGCGAAGGCGGCGACGCCGGGCCCGTCAGCGCTGCGCCGAGCTCGGCGATCACCACCGTCGGCGTCATCGTCGGCACGCCCGAGTACATGTCGCCCGAGCAGTGCCGCGGCGAGGCCGTCGACCCGCGCAGCGACATCTACGCGTGCGGCGTCCTCCTCTACCAGCTCGTCACCGGCCAGATCCCCTTCAGCGGCGACTCCATCATCGACATCGCCCTCAAGCACATCCGCCAGCCGCCGCCCCGGCCGAGCCACGCCACGCCCTTCATGACCAAGGGGCTCGAGGCGATCATCCTGACTGCCCTCGAAAAGTGGCCCGCGCAGCGCCAGCAGAGCGCCGTCGAGCTCAAGGCCGCGCTGGAGAAGATCCTGCCGGAGCTGCGCGCCACGCCGCATCGGCTCGGCGGCACCTCGCGTGACGACGCGCCTCCGCCGCCCTCGCGCCGCAACATCGCCGAGGTCCCGGTCGAGTCGGTCCGCGTCGCGCACGCCACGATCCCCGAGCAATCGACGCTCCCCTCCGAGGAGCTCACGATTAAGCGCAAGGGGCTCAAGCCCCTCGCCTCGGCCGACGCGGAGCACGACACCGATCCCGAGGGCGGCAAGCTCTTGAGGGACGGCGTCATCATCCGCGTCCCGGCCGACGCCGAGCCCGTCCTCGGCTCCTCGCCCACGATCCCCGCGGCGCCCTCGGTCACGGACACGCTCGCCACGGGCCGCGAACCTCCGTCGGGCGCGAAAAAGCCCTCGTCTCCGAAGCCGCCGTCCGTCGTGAAGGTCGTGGCCGACGACAAGGCGCGCAAGCCCGGAGCGGCGCTCGCCACCGACAAACCTCGCGCGGCGTCGCGCAAGAAGAAGGGCGGCACGAGCTTCTGGCTCCTTGTCCCGATCGCGGTCCTCGTGGGGATCACGGTGGGCGCCGTCGTGTTTTTTCTGACGCAGTGAATCACTCGCTCCCGAGGTGACGGCTCCCATGGCGAATCGGCTCGACGACGAAGCGCTCGATCAACTCTTCCGCAACGCGCGCACCCACAACGGGTGGATCGAGCGCCCGGTCGAGGACGACGTGCTGCGCGAGATCTACGACCTCGCGAAGATGGCCCCGACGAGCGCGAACTGCTCGCCGATGCGCGTCGTCTTCGTGAAGAGCGCGGAGGCGAAGGCGCGGCTCCTCGGCGTCGTCTCGGCGGGCAACCAGGAGAAGACCCGCACGGCGCCGGTGACGGCGATCATCGCCACCGATCGCCGCTTCTACGACGAGCTGCCCAAGCTCTTCCCGCACACCGACGCGCGCTCATGGTTCGTGGGCAACGAGGCCCACGCCGAGAAGACCGCGTTCCGCAACGGCACACTCCAGGGCGCCTACTTCATGCTGGCCGCGCGCGCGCTCGGCCTCGACGTGGGCCCCATGTCCGGCTTCGACAACGACAAACTCGATCGGGAGTTTTTCCCCGACGGCCGTTACGCCTCGAACTTCCTCGTGAACCTCGGCTACGGCGACAGCGCAAAACTCTTCCCGCGGAACCCTCGGTTCACGTTCGACGAGGCCTGCACGATTCTCTGACGCGTTCTTTACGCGCTGCGTTCTTCCTGGATAGACTGGAGGAAGTGGCTGAAGAACCGCTTCCGTCGAGCCTCTTCTCCGGGTATCCGAGCGCGCCCGGCACGTATGACGAGCTCGTCGAACCGGGCGGGCCCCTGCGCCTCCCCTTCCGACGCGCGCTCACGCCCCTCGCCTCTGCCTCGCCCGACGCGATCACGCGCTGGCAGGCCCTCGCCGAGCGCGCCCTGCTCAACCAGGGCGTGACCTTCTCCGTCTACGCGGATTCGCGCGGCACCGAGAAGATCTTCCCCTTTTGCTTGGTCCCGCGCCTCGTCTCCGCGGAGGACTTTTCCCACGTCGAGCGGGGCCTCGAGCAGCGCGTCCGCGCGCTCGGCATGTTCCTCGACGACGTCTACGGCGAGCAGCGCATCCTCGCGGAAGACCCGCTCCTCCGCGACCTCGTCCTCGGCGCCAAGCACCACCTGCCCATGCTCCGGGGCCTGCGCCCCCTGGGCGGCGTGCGCATCCACGTCGCGGGCATCGACCTCGTGCGCGACCCCGACGGCGTCTTCCGCGTCCTCGAAGACAACCTCCGCACGCCCTCCGGCGTCTCGTACGTCCTCGAAAACCGCATCGTCTCGAAGCGCGTCTTGCCAAAGGTCTTCGAAGAGGCCCGCGTGCATCCGGTCGAGCACTACCCCGCGCGCCTCTCCGAGGTCCTCCGCTCGGTCTCACCTGCCCCGCCCGACGACACCTACGCCGTCGTGCTCACGCCCGGCCCGTACAACTCCGCGTACTTCGAGCACAGCTTCCTCGCCCGCACGATGGGCCTCGAGCTCGTCGAGCCTGCGGACCTCTACGTCGACGACGACCGCGTCTTCCTCCGCACCACGCGCGGACCGCGCCGCGTGCACGTCATCTACCGCCGCATCGACGACGCCTTCCTCGACCCCGAGGCCTTCCGCCCGGACAGCTTGCTCGGCGTGCGTGGCCTCGTCCGCGCCTACGCGAAGGGCCACGTCGCGCTCGCGAACGCCCTCGGCAACGGCGTCGCCGACGACAAGGCCGTCTACGCCTTCGTCCCGCAGATGATCCGCTTCTACCTCGCCGAGGAGCCGATCCTCGCGCAAGTGCACACCTTCGTCTGCGCCCGCGACGAGGATCTCCGGTACGTCAAGGACCACCTCGATCGGTTGGTGGTCAAATCGGTCGACGAGGCGGGCGGCTACGGCATGCTCATGGGCCCCACGGCCTCGGCCGCCGAGCGGGACTCCTTCCGCCGCCGCATCGAGGCCGAGCCGCGCCGCTTCGTCGCGCAGGAGCGCCTCGAACTGAGCACCTGCCCCACGTGGAACGGCGCGACGAGCGCGCTCGTCCCGCGCCGCGTCGACCTCCGCCCCTACGTCCTCACCTCGCCTGCGGGCCCGTGGGTCTTGCCCGGCGGCCTCTCGCGCGTCGCGCTCGTCCCTGGATCGTACGTCGTCAATTCGAGCCAGGGCGGCGGCTCCAAGGATACGTGGGTGCTCAAAGGAACAGATCCGGGGAGGACCGATCGATGATCGCCCGTGTCGCCGACCACTGCTTCTGGCTCGGTCGTTACCTCGAACGGGTCGACTGCACCGCGCGTGTCCTCCACGTCACGCTGCACCTCTCGCTCGACGCCGAGCTCGGCCCCCGGCAGTGCTGGTTGCCCGTCGTCATCGTCTCCGGCGAGCGTGAGGCCTTCTTCGCCAAGCACGGCGAGGCCGCGGCGGGCGACGGCGAGCTCGTCCAGAGCTACATGACCTGGAACCCGCAGAACTACGTCTCGCTCGTCCGCTCGATCGCCGCGGCCCGTGACAACGCCCGCTCGATCCGCGAGGTCGTGAGCCTCGAAGTCTGGGAGACGCTGAACGAGCTCTACCTCTGGTCGCAGAGCCCCGCCGCGCGCGAGGAGTACGCCTCGAACCGCTACGCATTCTACCGGACCATCCGCCGCGCCATCGAGCTCTGCCGGGGCCTCTTGCAGAGCACGATGCTCCACGACGACCCGCTCGACTTCGTCTCGCTCGGCCTGCTCCTCGAACGCGCCGGCCACTCGGCCCGCATCGTCGACGTGCACCACCACGCGCTGCGCAAAGACGAGACGCGCCTCGACGTCGTCGTCGAGACCGGCGTCTGGCTCTCGATCCTGCGCTCGTGCTCCGGCAAGGAACCCTTCATGAAGCGGCACCAGGGCCGCGTCACGGGCCCCGCCGTCGCCGCGTTCCTGATCCTCGAACCGCTCTTCCCCCGCTCCGTCCGGCACGCCGTCGCCGAGGCCCACGCCCGGCTCCTCTCGATCCGCCCGGCCGGCGCGAACGATCTGCCCGGCGAGCGCTCCCTCGCCCGCCTCGCCGCGCTCGACGCGTGGCTCTCGTCGCGGACCCCCGAGACGATCTTGCCGATCCACGACCTCGCGACGTACGTGGTCTCGGAGACGGCTGGCATTTGCGAGGAGATCGGCCGCGAGCTGCTCGGCTACGGGGGCGGAACCGCCGTATCCTGAGCGCATGCCGAACCTCCTCGCCATGTCGTTCGAGGGCGAGCTCGCGCCTTGTTTCGACCTGCGATGCCTCCACCCGGGCTCGAAGCGTCCCCCCGACGGCTGGGGCCTCGGCTACTACCCCGGCGGCGAGCCCAGCGCCTCCGTCCTCAAGGAGCCCGCCCCGCCCCACGGCTCCATCCGCAGCGAGCTCGTCAAAGCCTGGGAACACCTCGAAGCCTCCCTCTTCGTCCTCCACATCCGCACCGCCACGTGGGGCGCGATCAGCGACGCCAACACCCAGCCCTTCTCCCGCAGCTACGCCGGTCGCGACTGGCTCTTCTCCCACAGCGGCAGCCTCCGCCACCGCCTCGAACGTTCGAGCACCAAAAGTCTCTTCGAACCCACCGGCTCCACCGACAGCGAGCTCATCTTCTGCGAGCTGCTCGCCGTCTTCGCGCAGAACGGCTGGCGCAGCATCGGCGACGCCGATCCCGCCGCCGTCCGCGCCTTCTTCGAACGCCTGGGCGCCCACGGCAACATGAGCTCCGTCCTCACCGACGGCCGTGATCTCCTCGCCTACGCCGATGCCCACGGCGAAGGACACCTCCACCTCGGCACCATCCGCCCGCCCTACCAAAAGCTCATCCTCGAAGACGCCGACCTCCTCCTCGATTTCAGCCGTCGCGGCGTCGAAGCGCAGAAAGGCATCCTCGTCGCCTCGAACCCGCTCGAAGGCCCCGGCGCCACCTGGAAAGCCATGTCCCCCGGGCACCTCCTCGTCGTGCGGCAAGGCGCCATCATCGTCGACATGCCTCCCGGCGCCGCCACCGTGCAGCGTGCCGCCGGCCGCGATCTCCAGCGCCCCGCGCCCGCCGAGCCCCGACACCTGTCGATCGTCCACCGCACCGCCTACCACTACGACAAGCCCGTCGAGCGCAGCTCCCACCTGCTCCGCCTCACGCCGATCCACGATCGTCTACAGACACTCCACGCCTCCACCATCACGCTCTCCGTCGACGGCAAGCAGCGCGACTACGACGACGTCTTCGGCAACCACGCGCGCAAAGTCGTGATCGAGCAGAGCTACACCGAGCTCGTGATCGAAGCGCGCTCCGAAGTGAGCCTGCTCGACACCGAGCCCTTCGGCCTCCGCCCCTTCCACGCACGCAGCACCATCCCCCTCGTGTGGATGCCCTGGCAACGGCAAGTCCTACAGCCCTACCTGCTGCCGCCCGAGCTCCCCGAGAGCCAGCTCGAAGTCCTCGCCCGCTACGCAATGACCTTCGTCGAGCGCAACGACTACGATCTCGTCGACACGCTGCTCGACCTGAACCAAACGATCTACCGCGACTACCTCTACCAAAAAGGCTCCACGAGCCTCTCAACGACCCCCTACGAGGTCTACACGCGGCGCACCGGCGTCTGTCAGGACTTCGCAAACCTCTTCATCTGTCTCGCCCGTCTCCTCAGCGTCCCCGCGCGCTACGTCTGCGGCTACCTCTACACAGGCCCCAAGCACCCAAACCACAGCATGGCCGAAGCCTCCCACGCCTGGGTGCAGGTCTACCTGCCCGAAGTCGGCTGGAAAGGCTTCGACCCCACGAGCGGCGTCGTCACACAAACCGATCACGTCCGCCTCGCCGTCGGTCGCAGCTACGTCGACGCCACCCCCACCTCCGGCACCATCTACACAAGCGGCGTCCGCGAAACCCTCGACGTCGCCGTCCACGTCACCCCCATCGGCTGACAAGCACCGCCCGCGCCGGGGCTCTGCCCCGGACCCCGCGGGGGCTGTCCGCCCCTTGTATCTGAAGGCTGCGCTAGGGTTCGGGGGTCTGGAGGCAGAGGGCGCGGTAGACCGTGGCCCCTTGGGTCTTCGAGCCCGTGGTCGAGCTTG
>NZ_JARZHI010000087.1:0-38011 GCF_029946465.1 Polyangium sorediatum | reverse complement strand
GCGGGCGGCGCGGGCGGCGCGGGCGGCGCAGGGGGCGCAGGCGGTGACGCGGGTGGTGACGCAGGTGGTGCCGGCGGTGCGGGCGGCGCGGCCGCGGGCGGCAGCGACGGCGGTGTCGGCGAGTCCGGGAGCTGCGATTGCTCCGTGCCGGGACAAACGGCTCCTGTGGGCGGCGCGACCGCGGCGTTCGGGCTCCTCGCGCTCACTGCGCTCCGGGGCGCGCGGCGCCGCGGCCGATAGTCCTCGCCGGACCGCCTCCGCAAGTTGGCATATCGATTGCCACACCATCCAGGTTTGCCGTGGGTCGAATGACCGGCCCACGGCGCCCGCGGAGGACATATGCGGTCTCGCTCTTCCCGTACCTCGCTCGCTTTCGTCGCGCCTTCCTTCCTCCTCGTCGCGTCCGGTCTCGTCGGTTGCGTCGACGCGGTGACGCCCGTCGCATGCGAAGGGCCGGACTGCCCCTCCGAACCCTGGATCGCTCGGCTCGCGGCGTCACCCATTGAAAAGATCGACCTCCTGCTCGCGCTCGACAATTCGCGCTCGATGGCCGACAAACAAGCCCTGCTCGCGAGCGCGGTGCCCGACCTCGTCCTCGGCCTCGTGAACCCGCCTTGCGTGGATGACAAAGGCATCACGGCCATGCAGCAGCCGGAGCATCCTCTCGATCTTTGCCCGGCGGGCACCCGGCGCGTGATGCCTCCCGTGCTCGACATCCATATCGGCGTGCTCAGCTCGAGCCTCGGCGGCCACGGCGCAGACAGTTGCCCCGACCTCGTGCCCGACGAAAAAGCGTGCGCGGGCAAGGCGAACACGACGAACAACGACAAAGGCCACCTCGTCGCGCGCCTCGATCCCTGCAGCGACGCCGCGGCGCCGACCCATGAAAACCGGGGTTTTCTGGCCTGGGATCCGACGCAATCGCTCACGCCGGCCGGTGAACACGACCTCGTCGCGCTCGGCGGGTCCTTGCGGGACATGGTGGCCGGCGTCGGGCCGCTCGGCTGCGAATACGAATCGCAGCTCGAAAGCGTGTACCGTTTCCTCGTCGATCCCGAGCCCTACGCGTCGATCTCCGTCATCAACCACCGCGCGACGCCCGAGGGCGAGGACACGGCGCTCCTCCAGCAACGCGCGGCCTTCCTGCGGCCCGACTCGATGCTCGCGATCGTGATGCTCTCCGACGAGAACGATTGCTCCATCAAGGAATACGGGCAGTTTTATTACGTCGGAATGGGAAAACAGGCCGACGGGACGGACGTGCGGCTCCCGCGCGCGCGGAAGGAATGCGCGCTCGATCCGCGCGATCCGTGTTGCAAATCCTGCGGCCAGGACCCAGGCAGTTGCCCCGCGGATCCCACGTGTGAAGGCCCCGACGGCAACCCCGCGCGGCTCACGCCCGAGGAGGACGACCCAAACCTCCGGTGCTGGGATCAGAAACGCCGCTTCGGCATTGATTTCCTCTATCCGGTCGATCGATACGTGCAGGCCTTCACGTCGCCCGAAATCCAGGACCGCGCGGGGAACATCGTCCCGAACCCCCTCTTCACGGACCCCGATCCAAATGACGACGCCCGACAAACCCGCGAACCACGCCATGTCTTCCTCGCCGGGATCGTCGGCGTGCCCTGGCAGGACGTCGCCCGGGATCCGTCGGACCTCGGACAGGGCTTGAAGGACGCGGCGGAGCTCGCGGCGCCGATCGACGCGACCGGCGCCACGACCTGGAACGTGATCCTCGGGGACCCCACGATCCCCCTGCAGCCGCTCGATCCGCTGATGATCGAGTCCGTCGCGAAGCGCACGGGGACGAACCCGATCACGGGCGACGTCCTGGTCGACGCGAATGCGCCGGCGGAGAATCCGATCAACGGGCACGAGCGGACGATCGCCGGCGACGACCTGCAATACGCGTGCATTTTCCCTCTGCCGGCGGGGCAGGAGCGCGACTGCACCGACGAAAACCTCGCCGCTTGTGATTGCAAGGCAACCGAGAACGACAGTCCCCTCTGCGCGGGCAATCCGGCGAGCGGCGGCGCGCCCACGTTGCAGGTCCGCGCGAAGGCATATCCCAGCCTCCGGCAGCTCGCGGTGCTGCGAGGCCTCGAAGAGCAGGCCGTCGTGGCCTCGGTTTGTCCGGCCAGCATCGAGGACACGGGCGGGCCCAGCGCCGGGTATCGCCCGGCCCTCGCGGCGCTCCGCGAGCAAATGACGACGAGCTTCGACGAGGTCTGCCTGCCCCGGAGCCTCGAAACCGACGAGGAAGGCGGCCTGCCGTGCGTGCTGATCGAGGCGCGGAACGTGCAAGGCGTGTGCACGTGTGATTCGACGAAGGGACGGCTCGCCATCCCACCGGAGCACACCTCGCTCCTCCCCCGCATCAAGAGCGATCCCCTCGCGGCGAGCGCGCAGTGGGATTGCTTCTGCATGGTCATGCAGGCCGAGGAGGGCACGGCACGGACGGCTTGCCAGGAGGACGTCTCCGATCCGCCGCTCGCCCAGGGGAATCCCGTCCACCGATGGTGTTACGTCGACGCCACGGCATCGCCGCCCGTGGGAAACCCGGAGCTCGTCTCGGCCTGCCCGGAAACCCAAAAAAGGCGAATCCGCATCACCGGCGACGAGGCGTTCACCTCCCCCGCCACCGTGTTCCTGTCCTGCCCCGCGCATTGAGTCGGCCTTGAGCCCCCGCGCGGGCCCTGATACGGTCCGCCTGTGCGGATCCTCTCGCTCCTCGTCGCCACGATTCCCCTCGTCCTCCTCGCCGGGTGCGGCGCGGCGCAGGAGCACGCCGCGCCCGCGCCGATGGGGCCGCCGCACGCGGAGGAGGCCGCGTGCAGCCCGCTCCCGGACGAACCCGCGCGCCAGCGCGTCGTGGCGATGCCCGCCGCCGAGCGCGAGGCGCTGGAGAAGCGGCTCGAAGAAGGGCCCGTCGCCGTGAAGCTCGAAGGGTGCATGCTCGTGGTCGTCCCGGCGTGCGAGCTCCGCGCCTCGGCGCAGTACACGGCCGCGCCCGAGGAGGGTTCGTTCACCTTGTCGAGCGAGGCGGACGTCACGCGCGAGGTGCCGCTCGGCAAGGGCCGGCTCGGCGTCGTCATGCGCGGCGGCCGCGCGGTCCACGTGAAGGTGGCGCAAGCAGGGCGATTTACGTTCGGCGGCGCGACCGCGAGCCCCGAGGCCACGCAGGCGTGCAAAGAGGCGACGCACGTCGTCCGCGCATACACGATCGGCGCCTTCGAGGTGGCCGAGGCGTCCGGCGCGACGGTGGAAAAGGCCGGCGACGCGGCGGCCTGCGCAAAGGGCGAGGCGAATGCGACGACGCCGCCCGCGGGCTGCGGCGCGCTCGTATCGATGGACCTCGTGGCGCTGCGCATGGGAGACGACGACGCCCGCAGGATCGAGCTCCAGAGGCCGCCGAACCCGATCCCGCGAGGGGAGACCAAGCCCGAAGAGGCCGAGGGTTTCGTCGGCGGCGTCGACAGCGACGCGCCGGCGCAGGGCCCGACGCCCGGGAAAGACGGGGGCAAACCGAAGAAACACTGCCCCCCCCACGATCCGCTCTGCGCGTATTGACGCGCGGGCGCGTCAATACGCTCACTTGGCCGGGGGGAGCTTCTTCCGCACCTCGGCCGCGCGCTTGAGGGACGCTAGATCGGCGTCCGCCCGCGGCCAGAACGCGACGAGCGCGTCGAGCGTCGAGCGCGCCTCCGCATGCGCGCCCCGCTTTTGCTGGAGCTCCGCGAGCCGGACGAGGCCGTCGGCGACATAGGGCCCGCAGAGCAGGTGCATGTCGAACACGCGTTTCGCGCATTTCTCGCGCTCGCCGAGGATCTTTTCGTACGCGCGCTCGGCCTCCTCGAGCTTGCCGCGCAGCTCGAAGGTGCGGGCCTGGAGGTGCCTCCGGCGAAACTGGGGGAACTTGCCGCGCGCCTCGGGCGCGTCCGGGATGACGACGTCCTCCTTCCGCGCGGCGACGGCATACCCGAGCTCTTCATTGCCGCCGGCCGCGAGGCGCTTCAATTCGGCGAGCTCGGTCTCGGCGCGGGCGACGTCGCCTTTCTCCAGCGCGAGCATGCCCTTCAGGCCCTTCAGCATGATCTTGGCCCGCTCCTCGTCGGTCTTCGCGAGGCCAAAGCCCTCCCATATCCGCGAGAGCTTCGCGAATTTCGCCTCGGCCTGGTCGAAGCGGCCGAGCACCACGTCGGCATAGGCCGGCAAGAGCACGCAGCGGACGAGGGTGCCTTGTTTGCCTTTCTCCACGGCGAACGTGACGGCCTCTTCGATCAAGGCGTCCGCCTCCCGCGCGCGCCCTTCGCGCAGGAGCACGAGCGGGTGGGTGCACATGAAGGCCAGCCGATCCTCGACGTTTTTCGTGTCGAGCAGGGTTTGCCGCTCGCGGGCAAAGAGCGCCTCGTCCTCGGCTTTCCCTGTGGTCAAGAGCGCGAACGCGTACGTCACGTGCGCGGCGAACGGACCCCGTCGGGCGATCGCCTGTTCGAGATCGACCCTCGCGGCGGCGGTATCGCCCATGCGCATCCGCACCATCCCGCGCAGCGCGATGATCCACGGGGAAGCGCCCTGCAAATCGAACGCTTTGCCCGCCTCGGAGAGCGCATCGGGGAATTTCCCCGCATCCATGTAATGCGTCGCGGCGAGGACGTGGGTGAGCGCGTGCCGACCGTCGATCGCGCGCGCCGCCTCGAATCGCGCGATGCCCTCGGGCACCGTGCCATAGGGCATGAAGTAATACGCGACGAGCAGGTGCCCGAGGAAAAACTTCGGGTGCTTGGCCTTGAACGTCTCCCATGCCGCGAGGCCCTTCGCGGCGTCCTCGTCCGACATGCCGAGGATCGCGATGAGCTCCGCGTCACGGCCGGTGGTCCCACGAGCGGCCGCGACCGCCTCGTCGAACTCCCGGGTCGAGTCCTCGTAATGGTTCTGCAGGGCGGCCGTCATGCCGAGCCCCACGTGCGGCCACGGCTCGCGCGGCGCCTTGTCGCGCACCGAGAGCAGCGCCGCCTCCGCGCCGTACACGTCCGCCTTGAGCAGGCTCTCGATCGCCCGCCGGAACTCCGCCTGCACGGCCGGGTCCTGCGAGATCCTCGGGATGTCCTCCTCGTCGGCCGCGGCCGCGGCCGCGCTCGCCACGGCGCCCTTGGGCGGGTTCGTCCCCGAAGAGCCCTTCGTACCGAGCCAAACCCCGGCCCCGCCGAGCGACAATGCCAGGGCCCCGATCGCCGGGAAAAGCCACGCGGGCCGCGAGGCCTTTGGGACCACAACGGGTTTCTCCTGGCTCACGGCCGCCACGACCTCGCCCGCAGCGGCTTTTTCCTCCGCCTCCCCTTCCCCTTCGGTCGGGCGCGGCGCGGGCGTCTTGCGGATCGACGGCCCGGGCGGGCGTTTGTCCCCACCGCCCACGAGCGCCGCGACGTCCGCGTCGAGCGAGGGGAACGTGGCCGCGAGCGCCTTGCTCTTCACCACCTCGCCGCTCGCGTAATCGAGGTACTCGGCCGCGTTGCGATATCCATTGAAGAAGAGCGCGCGCTCCCGCTCTTCGCCGCCCTCGAAGAGCACCCACGGGTGGAGCGACGCGAAATGGCCGTCCTTGCGCAGGTACACCCGGCCCGGCCGCACGTCCTCCGCCGCCTGCGCCTCGCCCTCGCGCTCGGACGCGAGGCCTTCGAGCCGCACGATTTGCGCCTTTCGGTCGCCCCCGGCGCCGATCTCCACCTTCTCCACGAACACGAGCACGCTGTCCGTCGGGAAAAACACGCCGGCGCGCCACGCGGGCTCGATCGCTTCGAGGAAGACCCGCGCCGCCTCTTGATTGAAGGCGTCGTTCCGCGTCGAGCCGTGTCCGATGACCTTGTTGCGGTACGCCGGCAGGAGCGCGAGGAGCTTCTGCGCGTTCGTCGATTTCGGCGCCTGCCGCTGGTCGGTCCCGACCTCCGCGAGGAGCGCGTGCAGCGCGAGGAGCGCCGGATCCGTGAGGCTCCCCGGCCGCGGCGGCATGGCCTTCACCCAGTGGCCCGTGGAGGGCATGCCGAGCGTGCTCACGTCCGCGGGCGGCTCGGCCGCCACCGTGAGGCGGATGCTCGCCTCCCAGGCGTAATACGACGCGAGGTGTTTCCTTGTCGGATCCGTGGCGTTGCGCGCGCGTCGGACGAGCGCCGCAATCGGCAGCGGCAGGGGCGTGGCGGCCATCGCCCGCCACGCTAGCACGGCGGGCCGCGCGCACGGAACGCGCTTTCGCGCGCGCGTGGGCGTGGGCGTGGGCGTGGACCGACCCGTCGTTCGGCCTTCCGCATCCAAGCCCGTCCGGGTTACGATCATTGCCTTCGAGGCCTTGCCATGAAACGACGCGCGGATCCGCGCGAGGAACCCCGGGCGCCGCGCCTCCTGCGGCAGCCCTTTTATTGCGAAGAGAACGTCTGGCAGCTCTGCCAGGATCCGGCGCTCGTGGACAGGAAGCGCGACGTGGTGTTCGTCTCGAACGCCGAGCGCGCCTGCCCGATGTGGTCCCAGAAGGCTGGCCGGGGCAAACCCATCGTCTGGGATTACCACGTCGTCCTCTTGACCTGGGATCCCCTGGAGATCTGGGACGTGGACTGCACCCTCGGCACACCCCTGCCCGCGATCACGTGGCTCGAGCAGTGCTTCCACCCCGGCGTTCCGGCGCCGTACCTGCCCTCGTTCCGCGTCGTAGAGGCCGATCTCTTCACCCGGACGTTCGCCTCGGACCGCTCGCACATGCGCCTGCCGGACGGTACGTTCCAGAAGCCCCCGCCGCCCTGGCCGAGGATTGGTGCGTCAGACTCCCCCTCGAACCTGATGTCGTTCGTCGACGTGACGCGCCCGTTCCTCGGCGAGGTGCTCTCGCTCGCAGCCTTCGCCGCGCGCGTAAGCGGATCGCGGCCCGGGTGAGGCGCGGCTAGCCAAGGGCCGCGGTGTCGGTATATGCTCCGCGTCGAGCAGCTCGGTCCCCGCCAGACACCGATGGGAACAGACGATCGTGACGACGGACGACGAGATTGGCCGCCCCCGAGCGCGGGGCCGCCGAGCGACGCCGGTCTACGCGAGGCCGTGACCATGCTGCGCCGCCTGCGCGCCGGGGATCTCGTGTTCCCGAGCCGCGAGCGCGGCGGGCTCATCGGCGAGATCCTCCGCGAGATCGAGGCCCTCGGGAGCAAGGTCCTCTCGGAGCGCAAGTCCGAGGACGAGCGGATCGCCACGCTGACGAACGTGGTCGTGCAGCTCGCCGCGCTGAACTTCGAGGCGCGCGCCGCCATCAGCCCGGGACACGACAAACTCGACGGGATCGCCGCGGGCCTGAACATGCTGCGCGAGGAGCTGCAAAGCTCGACGGTCTCGCGCGCGTACCTCGACAGCGTCTTCTCCTCGATGGCGGACGCGCTCGTCGTGGTCGACGCGTCAGGCCTCGTCCGGACCGTGAACCGCGCGACGACGGAGCTGCTCGGCTTCACCGATCGGGAGCTCGTCGGTAAGCCCGTGAGCACGCTTTTCCTGGAGGAGCTCGATCCCGCGCAAATCCTCGCGCTCCACGGGCACGAGATGCAGTGCTTGACGAAGTCGGGCGCGGTCCTCGAGGCCTCGGTGTCGTCCTCGCCGCTCCAGAGCGGCAGCACGAGCGAGGGGTTCGTGTGCGTGCTCCGCGACATCACGGACCGGAAGCGCGCCGAGGAAGAGCGCATGCGCCTCGAGGAGGCGATCCGCGCGAAAAACGATCTCATCCGGACGATGAGCACGCCGCTCATCCCGATCACCGACGAGATCGTGGTCATGCCGCTCGTGGGCACGCTCGACCGAGAGCGGGCGGATCAGGTGATCGAATCCCTCTTGCGAGGCATCGCGGCGATCCAGCCGCGCGTCGCGATCCTCGACATCACGGCGGTGCCCGTGGTGGACGCGGACGTGGCGAGCGCGCTCGTCCGCGCGGCGCACGCGGCGCGCCTGCTCGGCGTGGACGTGGTCCTCACGGGCCTGCGCGCCGAAGTGGCGAAGACCCTCGTCGACATGGGGCTCGATTTGCCCGGTGTCAGGACGTGCAGCACGCTGAAGAGCGGCATTGCGCTCTCGATGAACCGCAAGGCACAGAAGGCCGAGGCTCCCAGGAGAAGTTCATAATGGTTTCGAGCGACGTTCCGGTCGAGATAGAGACGCGAGGGGCCGTGCTATCGTACGATCCGCGCGGGTTCGTCAAAAAGGTGACGAAGGACGGCGCGGAATACACGCTGCAGGACGCCGAGGAGGATTTCGAGGCGGCCAAAAAGCTCGGCGGCGGCGAGCCGCGCCCCCTGCTCGTGGACGAGCGGGGCCTGCGCGGCGCCGATCACTCGGTGCGCAAATTTTGGGTGAGCCCCGACGTCCCGGCCGTCTGCAAATGCGTCGCGGTGATCACGGGCAGCTCGCCGGTCAGCAACATGATCGGCAACTTCGTGATCACGGTCTCGAAGCCCGCCGTGCCGACGAAGCTCTTCGCCTCGGAGCAGGCCGCGATGCCGTGGATCGAGTGGTTCCTCGACGACGAGCACGACAGCCCCCCGCCGTCGATCCGATTCCGCTGAGAGCTCCCGGCCGTCCGTCATTCCGCCTGCCGCGCCTCCGCCGCGCGTTTTCGGGCCATCGCGACACAAGCCTCTCGTTTCGTGAAAAATGCCGGCCACGGCTGGTCCGGGACGGATTCGAAGTCGAGCCCGGCGAGCGCGCGGTTGATCCGGGGGATCTCCGCAGTGAGCGTATCCGCGGGGCAAGCCGCGCAGGCGGGCAGCACCTCGCCTGGGGCCGGCCCCCGCCCTATCCGCGGGGGGCTCGCGAAGCTGAATCGATGCGCCGGGTCGTGGGAGGAAAGACGCGCCGCGAGGCTCGTGCATCGCGTGCAGGCGCCCACACCGCCGCCGGCCTTCGCGCACGGACGCTCCTCCTCGAAGCCCGCACACACGGCCTGCGCGGAGACGGGCGTCGCGCCATAAAGAATCGCGTCGTCGCGAATTTCGAGAATCATGCCGGGGGGAGACCACGCCGAGCCGATCGCTGTCATCGATTCGGCTCTCTGGCCGCGCGCATTCGTCTCTATCGTCCGCGTGTGCGGCCCAGAGAAGGTGACAATCCCGTCGAGCAGCAGATTCTCGAAGGAGCCGGAGCGCGTGAGCGTCGGGCGGCCCTCGCCGCCGTCGAGCGGGATCTCCGCATGGAGGGATTCGGGGGACACCTCGAAGACGACACGCCGGCAGAGCCTCTGCGACGGGACGCCGGACGGGATCAGCTCTTCCGGGACGAAGAGGGCGAGCGTGGGGCCGGCTTTGAGGAACCGCGAAAAGTCCACCGGGGTCACGCCGCTGCGGAGGTTGTCGAGGTCGGGAAGCCGGGCGCGCGCGTAGGCGATACGCTCGGCCTCGGGGAGCGCCGCGATCCGCGCGAGCTCCGGATCCTCGGCCGGAGCGGCCTTCGGCGTGGCGAGCGCGGGGGGTTCGGCGTCGGGACCCGCCTCCACCGGACTCGCGTCGGCTACAGGCGCGGCCGCGCCCCCCACGGTCGGGGATGGGCCCCCCGCGCAAGCCGCGACGGCGGCGGCCACGAACGTGAGGGAGGCGAGGATCGGCGCAAAGGGAGTACGGGATGGTATCCGCGGTCGCCGCCGGGCGCGAGGAAGAGCGACGCGCTCAGCCGGAATCCGCGAGGATCACCCGCACGAGCTTGCCGAAGCGCTCCACGAAGAAGCCGGCGACGCCGAGGAAGCCGAGCGAGAGCAGAACCAGCCGCACGGCGAGCGGTCGCGAAAACGTTTGTCGTTTCCAGAAGGCCTTGATGCGCCCGGGCAAACGCACGGCGAGCTCGACGAGCGAGGCGCGTGGTTTTCCTGCGGCCGCCCGATTGCGCCCGGCGCGCCGGTACAGGAACGAGCCGACACCCGCGAAGAGGGCGAGCACGAAGGCGAACTTCAGCGGCAGCAGGAGATACGCCCGGACAAATGGGACGCGGGCGCGGACGACGGTGCCGGGTCCGACCCAGTACCGCACGTGCAATTTTTCGGTGCTCGCGGCGATGAGCTCGGTCCACGTGGGCGCGACGGCGGGGGCCGCGCGCTCCTCGCCTTCTCCCGTCTCGTTCCAGCGCACCGCGCGCTTCAAATGGGGCGGCTTGTGCCAGCTCGCCGCGCCCGCGTAGACCTCGGCGGGGACGTCGGTCCGGAGGTCCATGTATTCGTTGTGGGCCGGCAAATGGAGACGCCACCGCCACGCCGCGGCGCCGAGGTCGAGCGTGGGGAGCGCGAGCTCCGGGGCGCCGAAGAGGCCAAGCGGGGGCAGGCTCGATTCGAGGACGATGTCGAGCGTGATGGGCTCCTCGTGATCGGCCCCGCGCGAGCGTTGCAACGGTAAGAGGAGTTTTCCGTCTTCGCTGCGGCTCGGCCGCGCGGGCTCGCCGTCGAGGCGGACGGCGCGAACCTCGGTGTTCGGGGGCAATCCGAGCGCGAGGCTCGGGCGCGAGGCGTTGCGCAGGACGACACGGAGATCCGTGACGAGCTTGCCTTCGGCCGCGAGGACGCTCGTGGCCTCGACGACGTCGATCGCGCCCTCTTCGAGCTCCTGCTCGGGCAAACGCTCGACGGAGAGGCCGAGCGCGGGCGACGCCGCGTGATACCGATACGCTTCGAGGATCGGGCTCACCGCGCTCGCGCGCGCCTCGGTCGGAAGCTCGGGGACGGCGACGGCGACGAGGCCTTCGCGCGAGGTCGCGCTGATGCGGAGCTTGCCCGGGACCTCGACGGCGAGCCATCCGTGCTCGCGCTCGACGCCGATGCAATGCGGGAGGCGGACCATCGCGCGATTCTTGTCGGGGCCGCCGCGCAGGCGAAGGCGGAGCGAGAGCTCGTACGTGCCCTCGATCGGGAAGGCGGTCTCGCCGCGGAGGAGGACTCCGTCGTCTTTGCGTTCGGTCGTGGAATGGAAGGCGCCTTCGCCCTCCGCGGAGACGACCTCGACCCCCTCGGGCAGCGCGACCTCGAACGATTGCATGGCGCCGCGGAGAATGGTGTAGCGGACGACCGTGAAGAGCTCGACGGCGCGCTCGTCGATGCTGAGGAGCGAGACGGTCTCGGCGACGGCGCGCGCAGCGCCCGGGGCCTCGACGCCGCCGACGTCGCGGAAGCCGACGACGCGGATCTCGGTCGTCGGCGCGAGCGTGGCGCGCGCGGTCGTGCCGCCGCGCTCGGCGCGGACCTCGCTCACGACGGCGCCGTCGAAGCGAGGCGAGAGGCCCTCCGAGGGGAGGCGAATGGCGACGCGGGTGCTCGGCGTGCGCGCCGATCGAAATGCGTATTCGATGGATCCACGCCCGCCGCGCGGGCCTACGAGCAAGGAGAGCTCGACCGTCACGACGCCTTTTTGATCCGTGACCCAAACGTGGTAGCCGGGCCTGCGCGTGACGCCGATGGGCTCGCCGTTCGCGGTGGCCGAGACGAGCGCGACGTCGTCGCCCACGAGCGGCACGAATTTGAGGCCGTCGCCGGCGAGCGTGACGACGAGTTTTTCCCGCAGCGCGAGCACGCCGCCTTCGACCTCGCCTTCGTACGACGCGGCGCCGAGGACCACGGGCGCCCCCGCGAACGTCGCGCGGTTTTTCCGGACACGCGCGGCGCGGCGGGCGAGCTCGCTGTATTCGGCGAGCGGAACCGTGGCCGTGCCGCCCTCCGCGGCGGGCGCGGCTTCGGTCGCCTCGGCCTTCGCCTCGCCCTCGGCCTTGGCCTTGGGGGGCGCGTTGAGCTTCATCACCTCGTCGAATTGCGAGGTGGGGGCCTCGGGCTTCTTCGATTCGCCCTCCTCCCCCTCGCTCCCCTTCCCTTCCTCGTTGCCCTCGCCTTCGGAGCCTTGCGACTCTTCCGACGCCTGTTCTTCCTCGCCCTCCTCGGCCACGGCGTGTGTGGCCACGAAGGACGAGAACACGAGCAGCAGGAGCGCGAAAAACGCAGCGGTTCGATTACGTTGCATGACGAGACCTCCGCCGCTCCGCGAGGATCCGCAGGCGGAACCACACGGCGGACAAGGACAGGAGCGCGGCCAGGGAGAGGAGCATCGGGTGCGCGGCGAGCTCGCCGAGGAGCCAGGAAAAACCCGCGGCCGCGACGAGCCTGCGGGCGGTGATCATCCGGGCGAAGAGCCAAGGCGCGCGGGCGAAGGCACGCGCGAGGCGGCGGACGCGGGGCCACGCGCGACGCGCGAGCACGAGGAAAAGCGCGAAATCGAGGCCCCACAAGATGCGGCGGTGAATGCTGGGGACGAAATGGGCGAGGCAGAGGAGGAGCACGAGCGTGGCGACGAGCACGAGGAGAGGCGCGCGTCCCCGGCGCCGGAGCGCGAAGACTGCCGCGACGAACGCCGCCACGAGCGCGCCGTGCCGGACCCAGGAGAGCAGGCCGTTCGACGCGTACACGACGGTGATCTCGGGGATCTCGCGGCCGAGGAGGATACGGCGGAAGCGGTAGCGCTCGCCGACGAGGGGGAACTCGGTCAGCGCGGCGAAAGGCTCACCGCCGCCCGTGGCCTCGTCGTTGTAGATGGCGCGGCGCTTCTGGAGGATGTTCTCATATCCGCCCGCCGACGCGGTCGAGACGCCGAGCGCCGATTGCAAGTACCATTGCAGCCGGCGGAACGGGTCGTATTTGATGCGGGACGCCTGGCGCAGGTTGCCCCGGAATTCGAGCGGCTCGTGCGAGGACGGAAAATAGACGTGCCAGACGGCCTTCGTGGTGTCGACGTCGAGGCCCGGGAGGCGGAGTTTCTCCATTCCAAACGCGCCGAGCGCGTGGAGCGGGCGCTCGTAGGCGACCTCGATGACGAAAAAGGCCTCCTTCGTGGCCTCGGCCGCGGGGGGGATTTCGAGGCGCGTGCCTTCGACGAGGGAGCCGTTCTCCGGGATGACGGCGCGGTTCTTCGCAGAGATCCGCTGCCAGGCGGAGGGGTCGGCGTAATAGAGGTTCGCGACGTCGCTCAGGGTCTCGCCGGCGCGCACGGTGTGGATGCGCGTCTGGTCGGCGGCGAGGCGTTCACTCTGGCGGAGCGGCAAAAGGAGGCGCTGGCCGAGCAGGGCGGGACGCACCTCGCGGCCGTCGATGAACGAGCGCAGGGGCCGCGCGCCCTCGGGCAAGGCGAGCTCGACGTATTGCCGGCCGTCATTGCGAATGCGGAGCGCGACCTTCGTGCGTTCGGTGCCGTCGCCGAGGACGACCGTGGAGGCCGAGAGCTCGTCCACGACCGTGCGCGCGAGCTCGAGCTCGGGCAAAGGCGAGGCCGAGAGGACGATGCGCGGCGGTTTGTCGAAGCGATAACCGAAGAGCACGGGGCCCGTGCCGAGCGCCTGGAGCTCCTCGGGGATCTCGCGCGGGGCGAGGCGCTCAGCAGCCTCGACGCTGCGCGGATCCAGGCGCAATCCAGGCGGACCGAGCACACCGAGCGAGCCCACGGTGGGAATGGGCGCGCTCGGCAGGGGCATCACGAGCTCGATGGGCGCCTGCGGCTGGTTCGCGAGCTGAAAATCGACACGAATCCGCGCCTCGTCGGCGACGAGGTGGCGGAGGAGGACGACGAGGACGCGGCCCTCCTTTTCGGTCGCGAGCGGATGCCATTGCAGGACAGCGTCGCCCTCGACACGAAGGACCTCCACGCCGGGCGGCAAGGAGAGGCGGATCGTGTCGGTCTCGCCTTCGAGGACGTGAAGGTCGATCCGGCTCTGTCCGGTGACGAGGGCCTCGCTGACGCGGAAGAGCGTGTGCTCGCGGGCCTCGATGCGGGCCTCGCCGCGGGGCTCGCTCGACGCGCTTTGTTTCCACGACAAACGGAGCTCGCCGCTGCCGTCGAGGTGGCCCGTGACGACGGTGTCGCCGCCTTGCTCGGTGAACGAGGTGAGCGCGCCGCCGGCGAGGGTCGGCGTGATGCCACGCTCGGCGATGCGGGCTTCGAGCGCGACGGGGCCGCCCTCAGGGAGCCTGAGGTCGAGCGTGCGGGTGAACCGCTCGGTCTCGCGGCCCCAGTGGAAATCGACGGTGAGCTCGTGACGGCCGGCGCGATCGAGCGGGAGGGCATATCGCTCGCCATCTTCGAGCAACGCGGCCGGCTCGCCGTCGAGCGTGACCTCGCCGAGGACAGCGCGATGATCGAGGACGGGGACGCGGACGGGGCCGCCGGGCAGGACATCGAAACGGGCGACGAGGCGGCCCGTCCAGAGGCCTTTGCGGAAACGGCCTTCGATACGCCGCGCGACCCAGGAGACGCCCTCGGCGGCAGGATGTGGAGGCGCGGGGGCGTCGAGGTCGTCTTCGAGGGCCCGCCATCGTGATAACGGAAGGGTTACGGTGCCTTTGGATTCTTTTGCTTCCGGCGGCGCAGCGGCAGCAAAGGCGCCGAGGCCGAGGACGAAAAGAAACACCGCGAGCAGAAGGATGGCATCACGCGGGCGTCGCATGGGGGCGCGAAACGCCAAACGCGGAAGGCACATTCCAGGGACGAACCCGGCGTCCCTTCAGGTCGAAGTCGCGGAGATGGGGCTTTGCCCCAGGCCCCACCAGGGGCTGTCCGCCCCTGGACCCGGACCAGCCAGGGGCTGGACCCAAGATCGATGAACTGCGCAATGCGCAGTTCATCGAACAGGCCCGGTCAAGACCGGCAGCGACGTTGCCAACCGAGACAGGCGCGCGGCCGTCCAGCGGGCCGGTGGCAAGACCATGGGGAGGTTCGCTGGCGTCGGTTCGAGGAGCTGCGCGATACGCAGTTCATCGATGAGGCCGTGTCTTCAAGCCCGGGGGCCGAGCCCAAAGGCGACGGGGACGTGTGTGCGAGAGACGGGAGCATGGTCCGAAGAGACGACGTCGAGTCTCCGGAGACACGAGGTCGTGCCTTGGAGGAACGGGGCCGTGCCTCGGAGGAACGGGGACGTGTCTCTAGGGCGTGCCGTCGAGCCCCCGGAGGTACGAGGCCGTGCCTTGGAGGAACGGGGACGTGTCTCTGGGGCGTGCCGTCGAGCCTCCAGGGGTACGAGGCCGTGCCTTGGAGGAACGGGGGCGATGGAAGGGGCGACGGGCTCGTGGCTTCGAGAGATGGGCACGATGCGGGAGACCATGGGCTCATCGCCCAAAGACCTACGGCCCCCATCCCGTGGAGGGACGGAGCCGTGCTGTTTGGAACGTGAGGCCACCGCGTCACGCCACGACGTCATGCGACGAGGCGTTGGCCGCCGACCTGTCCGCGCTGCGGCCTTTGGTAGGCAAGCTCATCCCTGGCCTTGACCGGCGGCGGCGTTCCCCACCAAGACAGCCGCGCTACGGCTTCTGCTGTCCCCCCGGCTTCTTCGTCGGCCTGTTTGAAAAACTGCGCACCGCGCAGTTTTTCAACCCTGGGTCCAGCGCCTCGCTGGTCCGGGGTGCAGGGGGCGGACAGCCCCCTGCTGGGGTGCGGGGCAACGCCCCGCCTCCGAAAAGCGCCCGATGCTCGGATGCGTCGCTGGGGCTCTGGAGACGGATCCTGACATGTCAGGGCGGCTTCTTTTGAACCGGGCGGACGGCTTGACAGACCGATGTGCCCGCGGTTACTCCTGCCTTCGCAACACGAGACACCGCCGGAGGAGCTTATGCAAATCGTCACGAGCGCTTATCTCGAAGGAAACTGGGGTCCGGTGCACGACGAGCTCGACGTGCCGGATTTGCAAGTGATTGGCGAGATCCCGAAGGATCTCCGAGGCACGTTCTTGCGCAACGGCCCGAACGCGCAGTTCGCGCCGACCGGGCGGTACCATTTCTTCGACGGCGATGGGATGGTGCACGCGGTGCGCGTCGAGGATGGGCGCGCGTCGTACCGGAACCGCTGGGTCCGTACGAAGGGATTCGCGTTCGAGCGCGAGGCGGGCCGGGCGCTCTGGACCGGCTTTGCGGAGCCGCCGAACGTGGCCGAGCCGCCGCACGGGATGATTTACAAGAACGTGGCGAATACGGCGTTCGCGCTCCACGGGTCGCGGCTTCATGCGACGTGGGAGGGAGGCGCGCCGCACGAGATCCGTTTGCCCGATCTGGAGACGGTGGGGCAGGTCGATTTCGATGGCCGGCTCGATTACCCGTTCACTGCACACCCGAAGGTGGACGAGGTGACGGGGGAGATGGTGTTTTTCGGGTATACGCTCTGGATGCCGTACATCAAGTATGGCGTCGTCGGGCCGGATCGGCGGCTCGACCATTACGTGCAGATCCCGCTCGACGTGCCCGTGATGATGCACGATTTCGCGGTCACGGAGCATTACACGATCTTCTTGCACCTGCCCTACACGTTCCGGCTGGAGCGCATGGAGCGCGGGGAGGTGCCGCTCGCCTTCGAGCCGGATCGGCCGAGCCGATTCGGGATTTTGCCGCGGCGGGGCGACGCCTCGCAGATGCGATGGTTCGAGCTGCCGGCGTGCTTCATCTTTCACGTGTGGAATGCCTACGAGGAGGGCTCGCGCGTGGTGCTGCTCGCGAGCCGGCTCGCGCATACAGACGTGATGGGGGCGCCGTCCGCGCAGACGAAGGGCGACAACGGCGGGCGCGCGTGGCGATTCACGTTCGACCTCGCGACGGGCGAGGCCAAGGAGGAGCAGATCGACGATGTACACGCGGATTTCACGCGCATCGATGATCGGCTGACGGGGAGAAAAAACCGGTTCGGCACGGCGGCGCGTTTCGTGAAGGGCTCGGAGATGCCGTGGATCGACGGGGTCGTGCAGTACGATTTCGACAAGGGCCGGAGCGATACGCACGTGTTCGGGAAGAACCGCTTCGGCGGCGAGATGGTGTTTGCTCAGCGGGAAGGCGCCACGTCGGAGGACGACGGGTACGTCGTGGGGTTCGTGCACGACGAGGGGACGGGGGAATCGGAGATGATCGTGCTCGACGCGCGGGAGATCGGGCGCGGGCCCCTCGCGCGCGTGCGGATGCCGCGGCGCGTGCCGTACGGGTTCCACGCGGCGTGGGTGCCCGCGTGATGCGACGTCAGTAGCGGGGGAGGCTCGGGTCGATCTCGCGCGACCAGGCGTCGATGCCGCCGCGGAGCGAGGCGACGCCGGGCAGACCCAGGCGATCGAGCAGCGCGGCGGCCGAGAGGCTCCGCACGCCGTGGTGGCAATAGGCGACGACGAGCGCGCCCGGCGGCGGCTCGATCTCGTCGGCGCGCTCGGTGAGCTCGTCGAGCGGGACGAGCAGGCTGCCCGGCAGCGCAACTCGTTCGTGCTCCCACGGCTTGCGGACGTCGATCAGGTAGACGGGCTTGCCCGCGGCGATCGCGTCGGCGAGCTCCCGGGGAGAAATTTGGAAGACCAATGGTTGGGGATCCAAAGAAGCCAGCGGCGCTGGCCCAGGGTAGCGCGCCGCCCGAGCGGCGCGCGTAGGGGGCTGCGCCCGAGCGCAGCCCCCTGAGGCAAATCAGTTGGTCTTCGCGCTCGCCGAGGCCGTCACGCTGACGCTCGCCTTGACGTTGAGGTCGATCGAGGTCGTCGCGTTCGCCGTCGCGTCCACGCCCGCCTTGATGCACGCGAGGGCCTTGCCGCCCGCGTCGCCGACCACGTCGACCATGCCCTTGCCCGTCTTCACGAGGCCCTCGGCGCCGACCTTGATCTTGGCGCCCGAGCCCGCGGAGAGCTTGATGATGCCGGGCAGGTTGCGGCTCAGCGCGCTGACGAGCTTCTGCACGTCGGTGTTCACCTTGCCGTTCGCCACGACGCGCACGGCCGGCGGATCGCACTTCGCCGTCGCCGCCGCGCGGTTCGTGCAGCTCTGCTGGCACTCGACGTCCACCGACGGGGGCTTGAACTCACCCGAGCACTTCGGCTCCTTGTACGCGACCGAGCAGCCGCCCGAGCAGCTCCCCTCGCACTTCGCGGCGGCCTTCACCTCGCACGCGGCCGAGCACGAGCCCGAGCAGGTCCCCGAGCACGTCCCCTCGGCCTTCGCGTCGCACTTGCCTTCGCACTGGCCGGCGCACGCGCCGCTCGCCTGCTTGCCGTCGCACTTGCCGTCGCACTTGCCGCCGCAAGAGCCCTTGAAGCCGGCCTCGCACTTGCCCGAGCAGCTCGCCTTGCACGTGCCCGTGCACTGCGCGCCCGCCTCGACGGAGCACGAGCCCTTGCACTGCGCGTCGCACGAGCCGCTCACCTCACCACCCGAGCAGCTCGCCTCGAGCTTGCCCGGCTCGATCGGCGAGCCGCACGCGTCGAGGCACTTCGCCATGCCGTCGACGTCCGCGTAACACTTGGGCGGATCGAACTCGATCGAGATCTTCGCCTCGGCGTTCGCGGCGAGCATCGACTTCACCTTCGCGGCGACCGCGGTGCAGACCTTGTCCGCGCCCTTGCCCCCGCCGGCCTCGGCGCGGAGCTCGTCCTCCTTCATGCCGAGGTCCTTGCCGAGCGCGCCGCACGACGAGATGAGGCCCTTCTCGAGGTCGACGACGGTCTTGTTCACGTCGTACGAGACCTGGAGGAACGACTTGATCTTGCCCTGGACCTTCGCGTCACCCTTGAGCGCGAGGGAGCCGAAATCGCCGGTCTTGAACTCGTCACAGCCCTTCGCGGCCTCGACGCCCTCGGTGAGGGCCTCCGGGACCTCGACGCCGCCGACGCCGGGGATCTTGCCGCCGCAGTTCGAGAGCAGCGGCGAAGCGATGCCGAGCACGACGACCGGCATGGAGAACAACTTCCAACGATTGACGCTCATCTGACTAACCCTCCGGCCCCCGGGGGGGCGCCTCTCTGTGTGCGGGGGCGCTCCGCGCCATGCCGCCTGTCACCACCGAGTGGCAGGTCCCGCAAGCGGGTCCGACCGGGCGAAGAGCTGCCCAGACGCCCCGCGTCGATCCCTCCCAGCACGGTCGCCCTTCTGCCCTAGTCTCGTCGGGCTGTAAAGACCGTTGGATCGCCGGGGCCTTGCTACGTGCCTAGCGTTTGCGGGCGGGCTTCGTCGTGGACGCCACCGGTTTGGTCGGGGCGGATACAGCAGGTGAGAGGGGAGCGAGTGCAGGCGACATGCCCGGGAGCATGGGCTGTCGGGCCAGGGCGCGCGCGGTTGCGCTGTCCGGGGCGGCCTCGTCGAAAGGAAGCGGGAGCTGCGAGAGGGGGCGCGCGCCGACGGAGGGGCCGCCTTGTTTCTCGAAGAGCGCCTGCTCGCGCGCGAGGTCGGCGTCGATGAGGTCCTGGTTGTCGTACGCGAAGGAGAGCGCGTCGAGGATGCGGGCCGGGCCGAGGTTCGGGTAGCGGCGCAAGAGGGTCTCGACCGAGGCGCCGCCGCGGTGCCAGACCCAGAGGCGCCGGACGGGCACGCGGGATCCCTCGACGTGGGGGCTGCCTGCGAGGATCCTCGCGTCGCAGCGCACGTGCGGATGAGGGACCCGGACGCGCGGGAGGCTTGCGTCTGCCATACGTGGCGAGAGGGTAGCCAGGGCCGCGCCGGTAGCAAAGATATCGGAGTGCGGAAGCGTCCTCACGCCGCGCCGGTCGGGGCTCTGGTAGCCTGCCGCGCGGGACGGGGAGTCCCGCGAGGGAGGAACGCATGTCGTTTTCGGAGAACGTCGGCAGCGGCGAGGAAAACCCGCTCCGCGAGGGCATGCCCGACGAGCGAACGGTGCGGCCCGCGTCGGTCGTGATCTTCGGGGCGTCCGGGGATCTGACGCGGCGCAAGCTCCTGCCGGCGATCTACAACCTCGCGCTGAGCCGGCTCCTGCCGGGCGGGTTCGCCGTGGTGGGCGTGGCGCGGCGGCCGAAACCGGAGTTCGGCCAGGAGATGCGCGACGCGGTGGCGAAGTTCTCGCGCCGCAAGCCGCTCGACGAGGCGACGTGGAGCGAGCTCGAGAAGGGCATGGCGTACGTGCAGGGGGACTTCAACGACCCCGCGACGTACACGCGTCTCGCGGCGGAGCTCGGGCGGCTCGAGGTGGAGCGCGGGACGGGGCAAAACCGCGTCTTTTACCTGGCGGTCGCGCCGACCGAGGTGCCCGCGATCGTGCGGGGCCTGTGTGACGCGAAGCTCGTCGTGCCTCCCTCGGACGCGCCGGACGCGAGCTACCAGCGGGTCGTCGTGGAGAAGCCGTTCGGCGAGGATCTGGCGAGCGCGCGGGCGCTGAACAAGGACCTGCTCGCGTGCCTCGACGAGCGACAGATCTACCGGATCGATCACTACCTCGGGAAGGAGACGGTGCAGAACCTGCTCGTCTTCCGGTTCGGCAACACGATCTTCGAGCCGCTCTGGACGCGGCAGCACGTGAGCCACGTGCAGATCACGGTGGCCGAGGAGCTCGGCGTCGAGGGGCGCGGGAAGTTCTACGATCAGACCGGCATCACGCGCGACATCGTGCAGAACCACGCGCTGCAGATCCTCACGATGGTGACGATGGAGCCGCCCTCGTCGTGGGACGCCGACGCGGTGCGTGACGAGAAGGTGAAGGTGCTGCGCGCGCTGCGGCCCATCCGCGGGCGCGAGGTGCTGGAGAAGACGGTACGCGCGCAGTACACGGCGGGCACGGTGCGTGGCGACCGGGTGCCCGGCTATCGCGAGGAGCCGGACGTGGATCCGAACTCGAAGACGGAGACGTACGTCGCGATGGCGCTGCGGATCGACAGCTTCCGCTGGGGCGGCGTGCCGTTCTACCTGCGCTCGGGCAAGCGGCTCGCGAAGCGGTGCGCCGAGGTGGCGCTGCACTTCAAGCCGCTGCCGCACCGGCTCTTCCGCGACGCGCCGCATCGCCTCGACGGCGGCCCGCCCCCGAGCATCCGCCGCGGCGAGGACGAGCCGAACGTGCTCGTGGTGCGCATCCAGCCCGACGAAGGGATCGCGCTGCGCTTCGCCACGAAGGTGCCGGGCGGCGGGATGACGATGCGCAACGTGGCCATGGACTTCCGCTACGGGACAGCGTTCGGATCGAGCACGCCCGAGGCCTACGAGCGGCTCATCCTCGACGCGATGCGCGGGGACGCGACGTTGTTCACGCGCGCCGACGAGGTCGAGGCGCAGTGGGGCTTCATCGATCCGATCCTCGCAGGCTGGCGCGACCACGACGCGCCCGTCGCGACCTACGAGGCCGGGAGCTGGGGCCCGCGAGAGGCGGATCGGCTGCTCGTGCACGGCGACAAGTGGAGGAAGCCGTGACGGCGCTCCCGGTCGGCGAGGCGCTCACGCGGATCGAGGCGGAGCTCACGTCCTTCTGGTCGTCGCCGGACGAGCAGGCCGGCGCGCCCATGACGAAGGTGCGCTCGTCCACGATGAGCTTCGTGGCCGTCGCGGCGTCGTCGGACGTGGAGCAGGCGCGCGCGACGACGGACGCGCTCGCGGATTCGCACCCGGGGCGCGCGTTCGTGCTGACGAGCGACGGGCGCCTCGCGCCCTGGGAGGTGAGCTACGACGTGCGCGCCGCGTGCCGGATCGACGGAGAGACGCCGATCTGCTTCGACTGGATCGAGATGACGTTCGGCGCGATGGCGTGCGAGCGCGCCGGCTCGGTGGTGGCGGCGCTCGCGCTGCCGGAGGTGCCGGTCGTCGTGGAGATCGGCCGCGGGGCGCCACGCGCGCTCTTGCCCTCGCTGCTGCCGCGGGCCGATCGGCTGATCGTCGACTCGGCGCACACGAGCGCCTCGCGGATCGTGGAGATGCTCCACGACGGCGCGGTCCCCGTGGGGGATCGCCAGTTCGTCCGGACCTACCAGTGGCGTGAGCTCGTGGCGCGGTTCTTCGATGATGCGCTTGCCGCGCTGGGCGCGATCCGCGAGGTCACGGTGGGGCGGACGCCGGGCGGCGCGACCGAGCCGGCGGCGCTCTTGCTCGGCTGGCTCGGATCGAGGCTCGGCTGGGGCTTCGAGGCGCGGGATCGGGCGCGGGATCGGCAGGGGGAGCCGGTGCGGGTGACGCTGCGCGACGATCCACGGGAGGGCCTGCCGCCGGGGCAGATCACGGGTGTGTGGATCGAGGCCTCGCTCGAAGGACAACCGCTCTCGCTCGCGTGCGTGCGCGACCCGGAGAACCCGAAGCAGGTCGCATGGACGCGGCGCGGGGCGCGCGTGACCTCGCACGAGCACGCGCTCGGGCACCGGGACGAGGCGTGGGTGCTGGTGAAGGCGCTCGATGCGACGGAGGGAGATCGGGTCCTCTGGGACGCGCTCGTCCTCGCGGCGCAGTGGAGCGAACGATGAGCGAGGTCTCCACGGCGCGCTTCGAGGTGACGGTCGCGGAGAGCGAGGCCGAGCATGCGGCGCTCGGGGCCGAGATCGTCGCGCGGGCGATCGACGCGGCCGTGCGGGCGCGCGGCTCGGCGAGGGTCGCGCTCTCGGGCGGATCGACGCCGGGTCCGGTCTACCGGAGGCTCGCGCAGATGGCGCTGCCGCTCGATCGGATCGACTGGTTCTGGGTGGACGAGCGCGCGGGCGATCCGAGCTCGCCGCGCTCGAACTTCCGGGCGGCGCGCGCGGACCTCGGGCTCGATCGGGCAGACGCCGCGGCGCGCGTGCACCGGATGGAGGCGGAGGATCCGGACCTCGCGGCGGCGGCGGCGCGGTACGAGGCGCTCTTGCGGCGCACGTTCGGCGTGGCGAGCGCGGTCGCGTTCGACGTGATGACGCTCGGCATCGGGGACGATGGGCACACGGCGTCGCTCTTCCCGGCGACGGGCGCGACGGCGATCGACGATCGGCTCGTCGCGGCGATCGGAGCGCAGCCGGCGAAGGGGCTCGAGGCGCGGCTCACGCTCACGGCGCCGGTGCTCTGCGAGGCGAGGACCGTGCTGTTTCTCGCGCGTGGGGCCGGCAAGCAGCGGCCGATCGCGTCGGCGTGGTCGGAGGGCCCCGAGGACGAGGTGCCGGCGCGCGTGCTCCTCCGGGCGCAAGGACGGGTGGTCTGGCTCGTGGATCGGGACGCCTATCCGACCGGGTGACCCCCAACACGAGAGCTTGCTTTCCTGCGAGGAACTTCGTACCGCAACGAAAGGTCATGATGAAAACGCGTGGTGGGACGGGCTCGATCCTGGTCGGCGACATCGGGGGCACGCGGACGCGGCTCTCGCTCTACGACGGCCTCGGCAAAAGGTTGCTGCTCGAAGCAGTCTTGCCGAGCCGCGAGCACGGGTCGTTCGAGGAGATCGCGCGGAGCTTCCTCGGGAGCGCCGATCACCCGCCCCCGTCCGTCGCGGTGCTCGGCGTGGCCGGGCCGATCCGGGACGGCGTGGCGACCGTGACCAACCTCTCGTGGAAGCTCGACGAGGGGAAGCTCGCGCGCAGCCTCTCGCTCGATTGCGTGGTCCTCGCGAACGACCTCGCGGTCGCGGCGCGCGGGTGCTTGCACCTGCCCGCGGACGTCGTGGTGCCGCTCGGCGAGGGTCGGCCGAAGGCGAAGGGCAACCACATGGCCGTGATCGCGGCCGGGACGGGGCTCGGCGAGGCGCTGCTCGTGTGGGACGGGTCGAAGCACCTCGTGCTGCCGACCGAGGGAGGGCACACGGATTTCGCGGCGCAGGGCGCCGTCGAGGCCGAGCTCTGCGCGTTCCTGTCGAAGCGGTTCCCGGAGCACGTGAGCTACGAGCGCGTGCTCTCCGGCAACGGGCTCGGGGCGCTCTACGATTTCTTCGTGGCGCGCGGCGCGCGCGAGACGAAGGCGAACGAGCGGCGGCTCGAAGAGGGCGATCGGAATGCGACGATCGCGGAGCTCGGGTTGTCCGGCGCGTCGCGCCCGGCCGCGAAGGCAGTGGACCTCTTCGCCTCCATTTACGGCGCCGAGGCGGGGAACCTGGCGCTCAAGCTGCTCGGGCTCGGGGGCGTCTTCGTGGCGGGCAACATCGCGCGGCACATCGTGCTCGCGCGGCGGGAGCAGTTCCTCGCGGGGTTCCGCAAGAAAGGCCGGTTCTCCGGGCTCATGGCGCAGATCCCGGTCGTCGTGGTGACGGATCCGCTCGTCGGCGTGCGCGGCGCACTGGCGATCGCGAAGGACCTGGTCGCGGACGGCGAGGCGCCCCCTGCCCGCCCGAAGCGCGCGACATCACGCAAGCGCTCGTCTCGGTAGAACGAGCGCGCGTCACCGCGGCGCGGCGGGCCAGTCCTCCGCGGTGACGGCGAGGAGCAGGTGATCCTGCCAGGCGCCGTCGATCTGGAGGTAACGCGCGGCGCGGCCTTCGTCCCGGAGGCCGCACTTGCGGGCGACGGCGAGGCTCGCGGCGTTGTGGGGGCTGATGGCGGCCTGGACCCGGTGCAAGCCGATCTCACGAAAGGCGACGTCGAGCGCGAGCGTGACCCCCTCGGTGGTGAAGCCTTGTCCATGGTGCTCGACGTCGACCCAGTAGCCGAGGGAGGCGTTCTGGAAGATGCCGCGGAAGACCTGGGTGAGGGCGACGCGGCCGATGACGGGCCCGTCCTCGCCGAGGGTCATGCAGAACCGGTAGTGGCGATCGGCGCGGATATCGCGTCGATCCCGCAGGATACGGGCGCGCGCGAGGTCGACGTCGAATTCGTCCGGGCCGGGGACGGGCACCCAGGCCCGCAGGAATTCTCGCGATCGGGTGCGAATCTCGACGATACGAGGCGCATCCGAGACGCGGGGCGCGCGGAGAGCGACGCGCTTGCCCGGGAAGATGGCGCGGAGGGGAAGCACGGGGGCAAAGATACAGGATCCACGGACGCGCGCGCGAGCGGGCGTGAATGCCGAGGCGGCCTCCCGGTTCCACCATTGGCGTACAGGTCCACGACGCCAGGCTTTGCGAATCGTTTGTCCAATGCTTGCACATCCAACGATTCTGCTTCGCGGCTCTCGACGGAGGCGCGGGACCAGGGCATGATGGCGACGCGGGCGCATTCCCATGTCCGCACTGAGAACGCATGCCGATTCGCTCGTTTGCGCCCGTGCCATTTCTCGTTCGCCGATCTCTCGGGCCGGCCTTCGTCGGACGCACGCGGGAGCTCGAGCTCCTGCACGCGGTGCTGCAAGGGGAAGAACGCGCGATTGGCGTCTGCGGGCGATCCGGGGTCGGAAAGACGGCGCTCGCGTTCGCTTATGCGAATCGATACCAGCATGCGTATCCAGGCGGCGTGTATGGGGTCGACGCGCCTTCGGGCTGCGGCGAGGGATTCGCGGCGCTCGCCACGGCGATCGGGCTCCGGGCCGAGGGGCCGCCCTCCGATCGGAGAAGGCAACTCGTCCAGGCGTTCGCCAAGCACCTGCGCCTGCGGCCGGACGCGCTGCTCGTGATCGACGGCGTCCCGGATCCGGGCGCGCTCTCGGCGCGCGTGCTCGGGTTCGTCCCGGCGGAGCTCGCGTGCAGGGTTTTGTTCACGATGCGAGCGCCGCCGGGAAACCTCGTGCTCCCCACGTTTGATCTCGGCCCGCTCGTGGAGGAGGCGCCGGTCGAGCTCCTGCTCTCCGGGATGGCGATGCCCGACGCGGAGGAGGTGGAGGCTGCACGGCGGGTGTGCGGGGCGCTCGCGCGGGATCCGCTCCTCCTGTCGATCGCGGCGGGCTGGCTCGCGCGGCGCCCCGATCGCTCGGCCGGGGAGCTCGCGCGGCGGCTCGCGGGCGCGGACGTCGCGGAGGCACGCGCGGCCGTGCTGAAGCTCGGGTGGGACGACGTCCCCGAAGGCGAGGCGCGGCGGCTCCTCGCGCTGCTCTCGATGAGCAAGGGCGAGGCGCTCGTGCCGGCAGCGCGGCTCGGCTGGCTGACAGGGCGACGGGCGGAGCCGACCCGGGCGGCGCTCCGGGCCCTCGCGGCGACGAACCTCGTGGACGTGGACGAGGCCGGCCAGGCGCGGCTCTGGCCGGACGTGCGTGCGTTCGTGGAAGGCGCGCTCGATCCGGTCTTTCGAAACGAACTCCGCGCCCAGGCGGCGGCGCACCTCGAACACGCGCTCGGCGACCTCGGGAACATCGAGCGTGAGGTCGCCGAGCGGGGCCTCACGGCCGTGCTCGCGGACGTGCGGGCCTCTTCGACCTGCGCGGCGGGGGTCCGGGGGGGCGCGTCGATGCGCAGCGCGCTGGAGCTCGAAGCGAACGCGCTCGCCGGCTGGGACGTGCCGCGCGAGCCCGCGTTTTTCTTGCAGCAGCTCCGGGCGCGGGCCGAGGAGCTCGAAGGGGCGGAGTTCGCCGAGGCGTTCGACGGGGCCTTGGAGGCGCGGCGTTCGCCGTGGATCCGGGTCCGGGCGAGGACGAGCCGCCGCGGGGAGGCTTCCGTGCGTGTGCTCGAAGGGCACGCGGCGAAGGTGAACGCCGTCGCGGTCACGCGGGACGGGCGCCTCGCGCTCTCGGCGTCCGACGATCGGACGGTGCGCGTGTGGGATCTCGACGCCGGGCAGGCGCTCGTCGTGCTGACGGGGCACGTGTCGGCCGTGCGCGCGGTCGTGGTGTCGGCGGACGGGCGCACGGCGGCGTCGGGGGCGGCGGACGGCTCGCTCTTCGTGTGGGATCTGGCGACGGCGCGGGTGACGCGGCACCTGCGCGGGCATACGGGCGGGGTGCATGCGGTCGCGCTCGCGGAGGACGCGGGCAGGGTCGTGTCGGCCTCCGAGGATGGGACCGTGCGCGTGTGGAGCCTCTCGACCGGCGAGCTCGTCCGGACGCTGCACGGGCACGCGGGCGGCGTGCAGGGCGTGGCGGTGACGGCGGACGGTCGGTCGTGTGTGTCCGCGGGTGGGGACGACGCGGCGTTGTGGTTGTGGGACGTCGAGGCAAAGCGCGTCGGGAAGGCGCTCGACGCGCCCGGCGCCCCGCGCTCGGCGGTGGCGATGAAGACGGAGGGCCGGGTCCTCGTGGCGGCCTCGCACGAGGACGCCGTGCTTTGCTGGGCGCCCCTCGAAGACAGCCCGCCCGAGCTCCTCGCGGGCCACGCCGACGGCGTGACGAGCGTGGCCATGACCCCGGACGGGCGCTTCCTGGCCTCGGGCTCGTGGGATCACACGGTGCGCGTGTGGGATCTCGACGCGCGGATCCCACGCGGGGTCCTCTACGGCCACGCGGAGGGCGTCCAAGCGGTGGCGTTGACGCCGGACGGGCGGACCGTCGTGTCCGGCGGCGAAGATCGTACGGTGCGCGTATGGGATCTCGCGGCGAACGAGGCGCCCGGGGTCTCGGGGGGGCATCACGAGCGGGTGAGCGCGCTCGCGGCGACGCCGGACGGCTCGTTCGTGGTCTCGGCCTCGTTCGACGACACATTGCGCATCTGGGACGCGCGGCAGGGCGCGCTGCATGCCGTCCTCGAAGGGCATGCCTTGTGGGTGCACGGCGTGGCCGTCACGCCGGACGGCAGGCGCGTGATCTCGGCGTCGGTCGACGGCTCGCTCCGCGTCTGGGACGTCGCGACGGGGCAGCTCACGTGGGTCATCTCGTATCTGCCGGGGCGCGGGCCGGGCACGATGTCGCTCGGGCGCGAGGGCGTCCCGTGGTGCGCGCCGCTGCTCGTGGATGCGCGGGGCACGCGGGTGATCACGAAGAGCCAGGGCGGGGCCTTCGGCGCGTGGGATCTCACGGAGGGGCAGCGGGTGCGGACCTACGGGACGGGCAGCGGAGAGCCCCTCTGCGGGGCGCTCGTGGGCAACCGGCTCGCGACGGGCGGCGCCGATGGGCAGGTCGTGTTGTGGGACGTGGACGCGGGGGCGCAGGTCGGCGAGCTCGTGGGGCACGAGGCGGCGGTGCGGGCGGTGGGAATCTCGGCCGACGGCGGCTTTTTGGTGAGCGCGTCGGAGGATCACACGATCCGGGTCTGGGATCTCGGCGCGGGGCGGGTGGTCCGCGTGCTCGCCGGGCATCGGGCGCCCGTGGGGGCGCTCGCGTGGCTCGGGGATGCGCGGCACCTCGTGAGCGCGTCGGAGGACCGGACGATCCGGGTCTGGGATCTCGCGACCGGCGCCTGCGTGGCGCGGCTCGTGGTGCGCGCGCCGGTCGAGGCCCTGGTGACGGGGCCGGGGGCGCGGTCCCTCGTGGCGGGGGACCGCGCGGGGCATGTGCTTTTTCTGGACCTCGAAGGCATGGATTGACCGTGCCACGATTTCCGGGACGATTTCGGCACTCCATATTGCGAATTCGGCCCGTGCAAAAACCTCATCTTTTCTAAGGTAGCGCCCCCGCCGAACACATTTCGGTACGTGGCCCCTCTTCCTCCCCGCAATCCGTTCGCGCAGGAGCAAGCCTGGCTCTACGCGCACGCCGTCGTCTCCCTTCGCCGCCGCCTCCGCCGCATGGGCGTCCTGCCGGAGGACGCGAAGGATCTCGTCCAGCATGCCTTCTTCGTCGCCCTCACGCGCTGGCACGAGGTCGAGGACGCCTCGGAGGGGCGCAAGCGCGCCTGGCTCGAAGGCATCACCTGGCAGCTCGGCCAGAACTTCCTCCGCCTCCGCCGGCATCGGGTGGAGGAACTCGGCCACCGCGGGCTCGACCTGGCCTCGGCGCCCGGATCCGCCATCGACGAACAGACACACGCCACGCGCCTCGTCCGCGCGGCGCTGGATCCCATGACGGACGAGGCGCGCGCGCTGTTCGTCGCGTATTTCCTCGAGAACGCGACGCTCGACGAGCTGACAGCGCGCTTCGGGATCACCCGCAACGTGGCCTTCCGCCGGATCACCACGCTCGGGCGCGGGGCGCGCGCCCGCCTCGAACGGCTATCGCGCCGGTGAGCGCCCGCCGCGCGCGTAGCAGCAACGAAAGCCGAGGTGGTAGTTCACGTGGAACGCCTTTCGGATCGGCTGCACGTGCCAGCGGGGATCGTGCGCGCAGTGGTCCGCGTACACCTCGCGCCGCGGCGGCTCGTCGAGCCTCCGCGCCACGTCGACGTAAAAAAACGCGCTGCCCTTGAGCTGCGAGACCACCTTGTCCTCTTCAGGATCGAAGCGCGTCATCGCCTCGGCCACGTTGCCGTGTTGATCAAAGACGCCGAACCGCGAGCGGCAGCGCGGATACGCGCCCGACGGCTCGGTGTTCGTCGCGCACGTCGCCCAGGTCGTGTCGATCGTCCGCGGATCACAGGGCTTGTCCGACCACTTGGCCGCGGGTTTGTGGGTGTTGCAAATGTCGAGGTCGAGCTCGCTCCCGTAGGCGTAGGTGCTCGGCTCCCCTCCCCCGGGATCGCCGCGGCAGGCGAGGACCCACTCGTCCTGCGTGCAGAGCCGTTTTCCCTGCATCTCGCAAAACGCCGCCGCGTGGGCCGGCGGCACCCACACCATGGGCAGCTCGCAGGCGCGGTTCGGGTACTCGAAGACGTCGATGCACGTCTTCGCCTTCTCCGCGTCGCCGCCCGCGTAGATCGGCACCATGTTCTCGTGCCCGCCACACGCCTCCCGTTGCGCCTCCGTCTGCAGCGTGACGCCGCGCAGCCCTTCGAGGCATAACGCCCGGGAAATCACGTGCCGCGCGAGCGTGGGGTTGCCCTGGTTCGATTGTCCCGGCCCCTCGGGCCCCACGTACCGCCGCAAGAACTCGCCCGGATCACGCTTGCGCCACTTCTTCCCCGGCGTGATCGAGAACAACGCGAGCAGCTCTTCCTGCGTCGTGTGGTGGAGCGGCCGATCGTCGACGAGCGCCGCGCCCGCGTCCTCTCGTGTCTCGCTCGCCGGCCCGACCCCGCCCTCCGGCATCGGCGCCGGAGGCGACACGACGGACGCGCTCGGGCGCGGCGCGGGCTTTTGCTCGTCGTTCGAGCTCGCCTTGCAGCTCGGGAGCGCGGCGAGGGCGACGACCAGGACGAACCACCGGGCGGACACGGGCGCGCACGATAGCAGGTCCCGGGACGAACGGAGATGCTCGGACGATCGAGCACGCGCGCGCCGCGCCCCGCGGCAACCTGCCGCGGAAGATGCGCCGGGATGCGGCAACTTTGCCGTTGAAAAGGGCGCAGGGCACCCCTTACATCGTCCTCAGTCACCGTGGAACCCTCATCGCTCGGCGTCCCGTACTATCCCACGAATGATTTCGGCCCGCTCATGAAGGGCCTGGTCATCGGGGGACTCGGCATCTTCCACGTCTTCCTCGCGCAGTTCGCGATCGGCGGCGGCGTGCTGATGACGTATTTCGAGTGGCTCTCGGGCAAGGGCAAACTCGCGTCGGCCCGGACGTTCACGAACGGCTACTTCAAGCTGCTCGTGCTCGTGAGCTTCGTCGTCGGCGCCCTGACCGGCGTCGGCATGTGGTTCACCTCGATCCAGACGAGCCCGCGCACGATCGGGCTCATGGTCGACACCTTCCACTGGGTGTGGGCCACGGAGTGGACGTTTTTCGCGCTCGAGGTCATCGCCGGGTATTGCTTCTACCGGTATGGCGATCGCCTCGACGGGCGCTCGCGCCTCTTCTTGCTCGGGCTCTACACGACGGCGGCCTGGTTCAGCTTGTTCTGGATCAACGGCATTCTCTCGTGGCAGCTCACGCCGGGCGCCTGGCTCGAAAGCGGCGACCTCTGGGCCGGGTTCTTCAACCCCACGTTCTGGCCTTCGCTCTTCTTCCGCACGTTCGCGGCCATGGCCATCGCCGCCCTCGTCGCGGCGCTCGTCATCAGCGCCTCGCCTTCGCTCGAACGGGACGAGCAAAAGGAGCTCTTGCATCGGGCGGCGCAGCTCCTCGCGCCGATGGCGCTCATGCCGCTGCTCGGCGCCTGGTACCTCTTCGCGATGCCGAAGGACAGCCGGAGCTGGGTGCTCGGCGGCAGCCCCGCGATGAGCATGTTCTTCGGCCTCGGCGCGGGCGCCTCGCTGCTCGTCGGGCTCTACGCGATCTTCGGCCTGCTCCTGCGCCGCCTCTACATCAACAGCGCGACCGCGTCCTTGCTCCTCGTGCTCGGGTTCGCGGCGACCGCGGGCGGCGAGTTCGTCCGCGAGGGCGCGCGCAAGCCCTTCACCGTGCGCGAGACGCTCTACTCGAACGCGATGACGCCCGCGGAAATCGTGACGATGCGGGAGAAGGGCTCGGTCACCGGGGATCCCTACCCGCTGCGGGACGCGGCCGAGTACCCGAACGATCAGGTGCGCCTCGGCGCGAAGGTCTACCGGTTTCAGTGCAGCGTTTGCCACACGGTGGGCGGCGTGAACGGCATCGTGCACCTCGCGGGCACGTGGACGGCGGAGCAGACGCGGCTGAACGTGGCGAAGCTCCAGCACACGAAGCCCTTCATGCCGCCCTTCGCCGGCACGCCGGAGGAGCTCGAAGCGCTCGTGCGTTTCATCGAGTGGGAATCGGCTTCGCGGCCCAAGGACTTCGAGGTCACGAACGACCCGGCCACGCGCGCGCAAATCAAGCGCTGGCTCGACGAGGCGGGGACGGCGCCGGGTTATGCGACCGCCGCGGAGAAAAAGAGGTAACCATGGACGCCCCCTTCCCCTTCGGTTTTCCCGGGCCGACCGCGTTTTACCTCGTGACGTACGTGCTCACGCTCGTCTCGCACGTGGTGTTCATGAACTACGTGCTCGCCGGGACGGGCCTCCTCCTCGTCCGGCAGATCCGCGGCAAAGCAGGGACGAGTGACGTGCTCGCGGACCTGCTCCGCGACTGGCTCCCGTTCGCGCTCTCGGCGGCGATCACGGCCGGGATCGCGCCGCTCCTCTTCATCCAGATCCTCTACAAGAAGGCGTTTTACACGGCGAACCTCCTGCTCTTCCACCGCTGGATGCTGATCCTGCCGGCGCTGATCGTCGGGTTTTATCTGCTCTACGCGCAGAAGACGGCGTTCGTGAAGGCGCGGCCGCGGCTCCGGGTGCTGGTGACGACGGGGGCGCTCGCGACGTTCCTGTTCACCGCGCTCTCGTGGACCGAAAACTACCTGCTCGCGCGGAATGAGGGCGCGTGGGCGCCGATGTACGCGTCGAAGTCGATGATCTACGAGAACCGCGAGATCCTGCCGCGTATGCTCCTCTGGACGCTCGGCGCCTTGCCGACGCTCGCGGCGCTGCTCGGCTGGCAGCTCCATCGGCGGGAGCGCGCGGGTACCGCGGTGGACAAGGCGACGTTCCAGCGCGTCGCGCGGATCGGGCTCGGCGGGCTCGTCGTCGCCGGGGCCTGCGCGGCGGGATACGCGATGCTCGTGGGCCCCGCCGCGCGGGCGCACGCGGTCGGGCCCATGGCGATGCCGTGGCTCGCGGCGGCGCTGGTCGGCGTCGTCGTGGAAGGCGTGGGGTTCGTCGGGCTGCATCGCGCCGAGGCGAACCGAGGGACATGGCTGGGGATCGCGTCGGCGGGGCTCTTTTTCGTGATCCTCGGGACGACGGTCGTGCGCGAGGTCCTGCGCATCACGGCCGTCGATTTCGCGGCGCTTTACCCGGAGCACGCGCGCGCCGCCCAGGTCTCGGGCCGGTGGCTCTTCCTCGGTTTTTTCCTGGTGAATGCGATTCTCGCCGTCTGGGCGATCCGGACGGCGCTCACGCGGGCCGAACGGCCGGCCGCCTGATCAGGCGACCTTCCGGCCGCCCATCTTCTGGAGCACGCCGCGCGACACCGCCTGCAGCGTCTCCATCACGCCCACGCCGCTCTTCGCCGCGCTCTCCACCTCCGGCGCGCCCATCGGGTTGAGCAAGGCCCGGAGGCGCGAGACGGGCTCGATCTCGGGCAGATCCCGCTTGTTGTACTGCACGACGGACGGGATCTCGCGGAGCGACTCGTCGAGCTCCGCGAGGTTGTCCCCGAGATCCTCGAACGCTTCGAGGTTCGCTTCGAGCCGCGCGGACTGCGAATCGACGACGAAGACGATCCCGTCGACGCCCTTCAAGATGAGCTTGCGGCTCGCCTTGTAAAAGACCTGCCCCGGCACCGTGTAGAGGTGCAGACGGACGCGATACCCGCGGATCTGCCCGACCTCCAGCGGCATGAAATCGAAGAAGAGCGTCCGTTCGCTCTCGGTCTTCAGGGAGACGAGGTTGCCCCGCGCCGCCGCGGGGGCGCGCGCGTGGAGGTGCTCGACGTTCGCGGTCTTTCCGCACAACCCCGCGCCGTAATAGACGATCTTGAGGAAGATCTCCCGCGAGGGGACGTTGACGAAGGCCATGTCGCCACCTCCTCAAGCCTCGGGCCCCGCGTCGGCGAGGCAATGAATGGCGGCCACGATGCTCTCGAACGAGGCATCCCGGGCGCTCGAATGCTTGACGAGCCGCACATTGAGCTCGACGAGCGCGAGGACCTCCCCCACGACGCCAGGCGCGCGGAGGAGATCGTGAATCGACCGCGAGAGGCGCGGCGGAGGGGCGAGGCATGCGAGCGCCGAGAGGGCAGCCATCCCGCGCGCAGGCAAGGACGCGACCAGGGATTCGCGAGCCATGTGGACGAGCGCTGCGGCAAAGGCCGCGCTCATCGCGGAGAGCAAGCCCTGCGGCTCGTCGCGGCCGCCGGGGACGCCACGCACCGCGGGCGCGCCGCGGGCCGCGCTCCACACGAGCGCACAGATCTCCGAAAGGGACGAATACGCGCTCCGATCGAGGAACGCGAGCACGACGTCCTGTCCATGCGCGTCCCAGGCCGCGCGCGTGCCGACCTGCGCGGCAAGGAAGGCCCGGAGCCGCGGATCGAGCTCGCCCGCGCGGACCGCAGCGACGGCGATCTCCACGAGGGGCTTTCGTGGCACGCCGTGCGCGGCGGCCCATTCGAGCAGCATCGCGCGCTCCTCCGCGCTCCACGCATTACGCGCACGCTCGACGATGGCCTCCGGCGCGAGCGAGGCGTCGATCGGCGTCGCGAGGCCAGGCCCCGCAGGCGCGATCTCGGCGATGCTCGACTCCAGGAAGCCGGCGAGGTCGACGTCGTCACTCGGGAGCGCCGCGCGCTCCTCGACCCGGGGCACCTCGATACGGACGCGGCGAGCCGCGATTCGATCGAAGATCCGCGGCGGGACCTTGCCCCGCGTGAGGTCGGCGAGCTCGATCCACTCCTCGTCATGGAGGGAGAACCGAGGCGCATCGAGGACCTCATATTCGAATTGCGACGGATCCTCGAGCGCAATCCGAGCGAGCGCGCGAAGGACCGTGCCAGTGAAGCCCGGCTCGCAACGAGCGCGCCAGGCGAGCAAATCGGGGACGCCGAGCTCGGAGACGTTCTCGCGCAAGAAGGATTGATCGTCCTCGTCGAGCCTCTGCTGGCGGAGGACGTGCAAAAAAGCCACGGGACGAGCCCGCCCCCGATGCGCGCGCACCAGGGCATCAATTTCCGTTCGTTTCAAGCGGACCCCCTATGCCGCACGGAAATCACCGCACCGGAGCCGTCGCTCCGCTCTGCGATTCACGTGAGGCGCTGGGGTTGTTCGTCGTCGCCCGAGGGCGGCCCGCCATGACTCGTCGGTCGGTGGAACGGCGGTTCCTTCTTCCGGACCGGTATCTCCCAATCTACGAACCGCGCGCCCTCCTGTCAAGCCCGCCCGTCAACTTCCCCGCGCCGCAGCCGCAATCTCCGCATGGCTCGCCCGAAGCTGCTGGGCGAGCTTCTCCGGGAGCACATGCGCGCGCCGGAGCGCCTCCTCGCTGAACGGAAGCGCCGAGACCGGCGCCCCCCCATCCGAATAAAGGTTCGCCAAAAGGTCGAGGAGCCAAGGCTCCCCCGGAAGAACGGAGAGGCCGAGGAGCGTGACCCGCGCCGCAAGCTCGTAATGCCCCTCCATGGCATGCTTCGACGCCGACATGGAGAAGAGGCCAACGAGCTTCTGGATGTGCGAAAAAAGCATGACGTGGCCAATGAGCTCGAGGCCCGCCTTGTACGTCCGCTCCATCAGCACGCCCTGATCGACCCCAAGGACCGCCTGCTCCGCGGCCGAGACAAAGGCCCCCCCGACCCGACGCGCCACCTCGTCAGGCAAAAGCTCATGCGCGTGGCCCCGCGCCGCGACGATCGCCTTTTCATAATCGACAAGCGCACTCGCCATGGCCCCACGGCCCCCCCCCGCAGCAAGCGCAAGGTATTTCTTCTCCGTCTCGGCATCATCGAGGACGAACTCCCGCTCGTCGACGTCGAGCCTACGGACGAGCGTCTCGCCAGGATAGAGGACGAGATCGAGGACGATAGGCTCGTCCTCATGCATCGTGACAACGTGGTGGCGCCCCGCATTCACATGGCAGAAGCCACGGGTGCCCTGCGCCGTGAGGCGTCGAAAGTCACCACGCATGCCATCGATGGAGCAATCGCTCCAGGTGTTGTCGCGGAGGAGGAGGCACCCGCCCGTGCGGGCCCGTTGCAAGTCGTCGAGCGCGTGAGCCATGGGGCCGGCACGCTAGCACGAGGCCGTTGCGCTGGGGCGTTGCCCCAGGCCCCAGCAGGGGCTGTCCGCCCCTGCACCCGGACCAGCGCAAGCGCTGGACTCGGGGTCGATGAACTGCGCGATGCGCAGTTCATCGAACAGCCGCGGGGCAAGACGGGCGGCGATCCTGCCAGCCAAGGCAGCAGCGCTGCGGGGTCCACCGGCAAGGCAGCGCCCTGGCGCGACGCGCGGGACGGAGACCCATGCTCAACCACGCGGTGGCGGGAGGAGTAGAGGCATGGAATCGGGCCGAACATGTGCCCTCGGCCGTCGACGGCGCGTGTTCGGCGGCGTGACAGGTGCCTTTGACAGGTGAGCGGCCCAGGGACGTTTCCTGGTTCCTGACGTTGGCCTGTGACGCGGATCGATCGGCTCCGCGACAAGCTCCATCGACGGCCGAGGGTCCGTGTCCAGCAGCTCGACAAGGACCGTCAGCCGCCACCGGCCCGTGTCTTTGGGCTCGACCTCCCCCGGGGAACACGCCTCGCTCCGTGTCCCGCGGCGAGACACTTCCCCTGCCGCGCGGACGCGCCTTGTTCGGCTCCATGACCGATACCCGATGGCCGCAATGTGCGCTTGTCGCGGCGCCGAACAGCCGAGGACGAGGGCCGACGCCGTCTGTCGAGATGCCCGAGAGCAACGGCGCGGTGGTCACGGCGGAAGGAGAGCGGCCCGACGCACCCGCGGACCCCGCAGCGCTCCCCAGTCGACCGGCAGGACGGCCCCCCGCCTTCCCTGCGGCTGTTCGCTGAGCTGCGCGACGCGCAGCTCAGCGAGCCTGGGTCCAGCCCCTGGCTGGTCCGGGTCCCGGGGTGGACAGCCCCGGGTGGGGTCTGGGGCGACGCCCCAGCTCCGCGCCCCCACCAGGAACCCTATACGCAGCTCAGGGCAGCGTGGCGATCGCGACCCGGCCTGAGGCGCTGCCTGCGAAGGTGGGGGGGAGCCATGCGCCGTTGACGAGACGGGTCGCGTAGACGGTGTTCAGGTTGTCGGCGTAGATCATTTCGGCTTCGGCGCCTTTGCCGCCGCGCGTGAGGGCGGGGGGGGCGAGGAGGATCGGGTTCTTGTCGCCTGCGCCTTGTGTTGGGAGGGACCAGGTGGGCGTGTCGCCGGTGGAGAGCCGTGCTGTGTGGAGACGTTGATCGGTGCCGCGGTAGGCGAGCATGGCGCCGCCTTCTGGCAGGGGGGCGAGGATGGGCTGATCGAGGGAGGAGGCGCCTTCGATGGGCTGGGGGCTCGTCCAGACGGCGCCTTTGCGGGAGAGCCAGTGCAGGCTCCCTGCTTCGTTTGCGAAGACGGCGACGAGCTCCGGGCCGGAGGCGAGCGCGACGAGGCCGGGCGTCGTGCTTGCGGCTTTGCCGGCGATTGCGTGCGGCGTGGCGGCGGACCAGGCGCCGCCGCTCCTCGATTGATCGTAGAAGGTCCCGTCTGCGCCGACGAATGCGATCACGGGTGCGTTGCCGAGGGCTGCCACGGCGGGCGCGCTCGGGCCGGACGAGTGCGTGCCGCCTGCGGTGATCGCCTCCTTTTTGCTTACCCAGGCGTCGGCCTGACGGCGGCCGTAATAATAAAAACCGTCCGTGCCCTTGTAGACCAGGTGCGAAATGCCCGCGGCCCCCGCGAGCTGCGGCCCGCCCTGGCTCGCGAGGCCTGCCTCCAGCGCCGGCACGGGTTGGCCGGCTCCGGGGGTCCACGCTTCGCCCGAATACGTGGCCACGCGCAGCTCGCCTGTCGCGCTCGATCGGATCACGCAGAGGCCCATGCCCGTGCCGTCGGAGGCGAGGGCGATCGCGTCCAGCGTCTGGTCCTGCCAGGGCGTCGACTTCTTCGCTCCGGATGCGAGATCCGATTCGGATGCGAGGAGGGTGCTGCCGCCGCCGAACACGGTAACGATCTTCGTCGCGGAGCCGTTTTGCCCGCCGCCCATTCCCCCGCTGCCGCCGCCGCCGTTGCCGCCCGACCCGCCTGCGCCCCCGGATCCGGGCATCATCCCGCCTTCACCGCCCGATCCGCCGGCCCCTCCGGTGCCCACCATCGTGCCGCCTGCGCCGCCGGACCCGCCTTGGGCGCCGTCGCCCCCCTCGCCTCCGGGGCTGGGCGTCTCGTTGCTCGCCGCGCAGGCGAGCGGGCCGAGCGCGGTCGACGCGACGAGGCCCCCGAAGAGGAGGGCCGAACGGAGAACCGCCGATTGTGAAAGCAAGCGCATGTCGAAGACCTCGCAGAAGAAGGGTGGATCGCGGCGGGAAGTATGCCGCGAAGGCGAGGCACGACAAGCGCGGGCGCGACCGCGCCGTCAGGGCGTGAAGCGAATCGAGTAGCTGACCATCGTTTTCTTGCCGCCCTTCGGCTTCAGAAATTCGATGGCTTCGAAGACGCCGACGACACAAGGCACGAACCCCTCCCCTTTGAGGGCGGTGCGGGGGTGCGAGACCTGGGCCTTGCCGCCCTTGCCGTCGACGAGGAGGTCGACGCCGAAATCGCCGCCCTTCTTTTGGTCCTCGACCTTGGCGAAGCAGCGGCGGAGCTCGTCGAAATGGGGCTCGACCGAGCGGTTGAAGGGCGCCTTCGTGGCGTCGTCGTTCGGGCCGCCGCCGATGTGCATTCCGATGTTCTTGACCTTCACGGCCGGGAGCGGCGTGGCCTCGGGCGGCGGCGCTTCCGGGGCCGCCGCGGAGGCGGAGGCGGACGCCGATGCGGCAGGCTCGGGCGCTGCGGCGGAAGCAGCCGCCGACGCAGGCGCGGCGGCGGAGGCGGGCGCGGGTGCGACGGCGGAGGCGGGC
>NZ_JARZHI010000086.1:0-38200 GCF_029946465.1 Polyangium sorediatum | reverse complement strand
CCGGCGGCGCTGGCGTCGGCGGCACCGGAGGCGCTGGCGGAAGCGGTGGCGCTGGCGGCAGCGGCGGCGTCGGCGGCACCGGCGGCGGAAGCGGAGGCGCTGGCGGCGTCGGCGGCGCCGGCGGCAGCGAACCCGACGCGGGACCGGACGATGCCAGCGCCTGCCCCGTCACCACGATGGCCGTGCCCATCGCGCCCGCCCCGCATGTCCCGATGTGCTCTCCCGTCGTGTACGCGACGAACCCTCCGACCTCGGGCCCGCATTACCCCTCGTGGGCTGCGTTCAAATGGTACGACGCGCCCGTCCCGCGTGGTTTCCTCGTCCATTCGATGGAACACGGCGCGGTCGTCCTCTCGTACCATTGCGAGGGCGGCTGCGAAGCCGAGCTCGCGACCCTCGCGGCATTCCTCGATGCGCGCCCGGCCGATCCGCTCTGCGTCGCGCCCTTGAAGGCGCGTATCATCGTCGTCCCCGATCCCGCGCTCGACGTCCGATTCGCCGCTGCCGCGTGGGGCGGCCTCCTCCGCGCCGATTGCCTCGACACCGCCGCGCTCGGCACCTTCCTCGACACGTATTATGCGAAGGGGCCCGAGAATTTCTGCTACGACGGCGTGGACGTCCTCGCCCCGGGCAGCGGGGTCCCGGCCGATTGCGGCGTCGCGCCCGTGGACGCGGGCACAGATTAGCGAATTAGCGATATCGATCGGCGCAGACGCCGAGCGCCACGCCTGCCGTCTGCAGGCATTTGTTCAGATCAGCGCACGCGGACAGGGGTTCTCGGTAGCTGCATTCCCGCGCCACGTTGTAGCAGCGGATGCAGGCCGCCTCGTTGAACTTCTCGGGGGTGAGCTTGTGCTCGTAGACCACGAAATCCGCGGTGCCCCGCCCGGGCTCGAATTTGGGCGGATTCTTCAGCGCGCTGCCGTCGAAGGTCGTGAACGAGAGCTCTGCGGGCTGGGCCCGATAGACGGGGCAGGCGATCTCCCCGGCACCGGTGCGTGACCAGATCCCGTCGAGGAAATGCTTCGAGTAAAACCTGCTCTGATCCCCGTCGCGCCGCTGGCTGAAGCCGCCGGCGCCGGCGTTGACGTGCGGTACGCCGGGGAAGACCTCCGGATTGGGGACCTTGTACCTGAAGTTGATCGAAGTGACCTCGCTGAACTTCCGCTCGATGGGCTCGGGATGGAAGGCAATCGCCATCATGTAACAATGCCCGCGCTTGAGCTGGATGGTCTCGGGCGCCCGGTCGCGGAGGTCTTCGAGCTTCGCGGTGAATCGTTTGACCTCGTGGTAGCCGTCCTTGGCCAGCGCGAGCCGCCCGAGGAGCGTCTCGACGTCGGGGTATTTGGGCGACTCGGGGGCGAGGGAGACGGCGTAATACGTCCGCTTCCGCTCGGGCATTCGAGCCCAGCGATCGGTGACGCTGCTCGTCAAGTAGAGAGCGTTTGCGCCATGGCGCGCCGCCTCCGCGGCGAGGAGTTTTTCCCGGCGCGCGCGCAGCGCCTCGTTGTTCCACGCGGCCTTGAGCCCCTCTTCGTCGTACCCCGAGAGGTCGACGCGCTCCTTCAGGGAGATCATGCCGACGACACGATGGGGTTGCTCCTCGCTCGGATACCCCGGCGCTGCCGTGAACCTCGTCTCCGGCGTCGCGGCATGCTGATCGTAGAAGAAGGCGTCCGGCAGCTCGAGGGCCTCGTGGATCTCGACGCGCGAGGCTTCGGCGGGGGGCGCGTCCTCGACGAAGGCCTTGTAGGCGAGGTCGTGCTGGTGCTCGAAGTTGATCCCGTCCGCCCCGTGCCTTCGGCAACCCGAGGCCGAAGCGACGGACAGGACGAGCGTGAGGAAGAGGGCAGAGTGCTTCACGGAGGAGCTCGCTCGTGGGAAGGGCGGGCCCCTATACTCCGTAACGCCTTCAGGTCGCGAGCCAGAAATCCGCGCCGAGCAGGCTCTTCGCCGTCTCGATCGTGCTGAACGCCCGCTTCAGGTCCGTCTTCGCTTGGAGCTCGGAGAGCTGCACGATGTACGGGATCCAGAGCGGCCGGCACACGAGCAGCGCCGCGTAGAACCCCTCGGCCTCCTCGTTCCAGCCTTGCGCGGCGGAAATCCGGGCGAGCAGGGCGTTCACCGGCACCGGCGAGCCGACCTGCCCGATCTCCGACGCGCGCGCCATCACGTCGCGGGCGAGCTCCGCGCGCGCAGCCTCGTCCGGAACGTTCTTCGCGCCCCGGAACTTCTGAAACGCGATCTCCAGCCGTTGCTCGTTGTCGACCTGCTCCTGCAGCCGATCCCGCACGATCACGCTCCAGGCCTCCAGGAACGGCCGCCCGCCGAGGTCCGGCGACGCCTCGCAGTGCGCGAGCAAAAGCTCCGCTTCCTTCCAGTCGCCCGCGTCGCGCGCGAGCTCGAGGCCCGACAGCACGCGCTCTTCGTCGCAGCGGCCCGGGTCCTTCTCCAGCAGCCAGCGCTCCCAGTAGAGCGCGCCGCGCGAGAGCGTGCGAAACACCATCGCCGGCTGCGTCAGCCGCGCGTACATCGCCTCCTGGATCAGGAGGCTCTTGTGGCGCTCGACGTCCGGCACCGTGAGGCTCTTCGGCCAGGCCTCGGCCCCGAAGGCGAAGGTGATCATGACAGGACCCGGATCGCGGCCTTTCCTCCGCCGAATGCCACGGCGCCGGCGATCTTCCGCCCACCCGGCGCGCCATGCACGTGCTTCACCACGTCCGCGAGCACGCCGTCGGGATCCGCGCCCTGGGTCCCGAACACGACGAGCACGCCGTCGGCCCGCCCGTCGAGCCGCTGGAGGTGCAGATCCAGCCACGGCCCCCGCTTCGACACGCGCGCCACGCGGAGATCGTCCCGCACCCGCAGGATCGCCGTGATCACGCCGGCCGCCGCCACGTGCAGGACATCCTCGTGCCCGGCGGCGCGCAGCACCTCCACGTCGGAGGCCGAGACGTCGGCCGCGTGCACCAGCGAAAAACGTTCGACCTTCGGATCCTGGGCGCCCGGGGCGAAGTAGGCGAGCTCGAACGAGCTCGTGGTCCCGGGCGCGGCCTCGCACGCGAGCAGACACGCAGGCAACACGAGCGGCGGCCACAAATTCGGCTGATCCGCTCTCAATTTCGCGAGGTTATAGGTCTGCATCGAGGAGATCCGCGAGCAGGGTACCACGCCGCGACCATGCTCAAAAGGCCCATGCGCGAGGGGATGGCGCGGAACCTCGGCGCGCCTGCGTGGTGGGCTGTTACACTCCCGAAAGGACAAACACAGGAGCTTGCACATGCACTTCGAGCGTCATCGTCATGACCATCCGCCTACGTTTTTCCGCCGCCTCTTCGCGCCGATCCTCGCGATCGGGCTCGCGTCCTGGGTCGCCGCGCTCGCGGCGAGCTGCGGTTCGAGCAGCACCGGCGCGGCGCCTTGCGAGACCGTCTACGCCGGCAAGTGCGGCGGCACCTGCGGCGAGGATTTCGCGTGTTCGGACGGCCTGTATTGCGGCATCAGCGGCACCTGCACGGCGGACTGCGCCCCCGGCGCGGCCGGCTGCCCCGCGGGGCATGTCTGCAACGTCAAGGGCCGGTGCATCCCCACGGGGGAGGGCGGGTCCGGCGGCATGGGCGGCATCGACTTCGTGACGTCGACGGGCACCAGCATGGGCACCGGCGCCGACGCATGCGCCGACGTGAACGTCAATTTCGACAAGCAGATCCCCACCGTGATGTTGCTCATCGACCAGTCGGGCAGCATGACCGAGGGCTTCGGCAATGGCGATCGCTGGAGCGTCCTTTACGACACGCTCATGGATCCGAACACCGGAATCGTGAAGAAGCTCGAAAAGGACGTGCGGTTCGGGCTCGCGCTTTACACGAGCAATGGCGGGAACGGGGGCGGCACGTGCCCCATGCTCGCGAAGGTCCCGCTCGCGCTGAACAACCACGCGGCCATCGACGCCGTGTACGGCCCGCAGAGCCCCGCGGGCGACACGCCCACGGGCGAGAGCATCACGGCCGTGACCACGGATCTCGTCGCGTACCAGGAAGAGGGGCCGAAGATCCTCGTGCTCGCGACCGACGGCGAGCCCGACACCTGCGCCGAGCCGAATCCCCAGAATGGCCAGGACGAGTCGATCGCCGCCGCGCAGGCCGCGTTTGGCAAGGACGTCCGCACCTTCGTGATCAGCGTCGGCGCCGACGTGAGCCTCGGGCATTTGCAGGACCTCGCGAATGCGGGCGCGGGCCTGCCCATCGGCGGCGCCGAGAAGGCCCCGTACTACCAGGCGCTCAACCCGCAGACGCTGATCGACGCCTTCGACGAGATCATCAACGGCGTCCGCTCGTGTGTGCTCAAATTGAACGGCATCGTCGACGAGACCGCGGCCGCCGAGGGCCAGGTCTATCTCGACGGCAAGGCCCTCCCCTACAACGACATGAACGGCTGGCGGCTCAACGCGCCCGACGAGATCGAGCTGCTCGGCGCCGCGTGCGATACGATCAAGCAGGGCGACCATTCCCTCTCGGTCCAGTTCCCCTGCGGGATCGTCATCCCGAAGTGATTCGCTGAATCAGCCCCCCATTCGCTTCACGAACGGCACGATCCGCTCCACGAACGCCTGCTTGTGGAACCGATCGAACTCGGCCCACGTGCAGAGCGTCGAGGTATCGGTCACCCGATCCACGAAGAGCTTCCCGTCGAGGTGGTCCACCTCGTGCTGGAACGTCCCCGCCGTGAGCCCCCGCGCCACGCGCTCGAACGGCGCCCCATGCCGATCCCAGCCGGTCACGCGCACCTCGGCGAACCGGGCGACCATGCCGCGCAGGTTCGGCACTGACAGGCACCCCTCGTTGTTGTCGAATCGCTCCTCCGTGAGCGGCTCGACCACAGGATTGACCACGATCGTGAGCGGGATGTTCGGCTTGTACGGATACCGCGGGTTGTCCTTGACCTCGATCGCCACGATCCGCTTCGGCACGTGGACCTGCGTGGCGGCGAGGCCGGCGCCGTTCGCGTCGCGCATCGTCTCGACGAGGTCGTCGATGAACGCCTGCACCTCGGCCGTGGCGAGCTCGTCGCGCTCGACCTCGCGCGCTCGGCTCCGAAGCACCGGATGACCAATCTGAGCAATCTTGAGGAGCGTCACGGGCGCGAGCCTACCACGATACGTCATGGACGACGCGCGCTCGACGTGGACGCGCGTGCGCCCCAGGGATCGGCGCATGAACCAGGACAAGCGCCAGCCCGACTATTCCACGAACGTCCCCCACGGCAGCGACACCGAGACGAGCGGACGAACGGACGTCGAGCACGAGGTGCAGGGCGAGGAGAACGCCCCGATCGAGCGCAGCAGCAGCGATGAGCGCGAGAGCGGCTCGATTGAGCGCGCCAAGGCCCACCTCGGGCACGCGGGCCGCGACATCGCCGCCGCGGCGACCGAGGTGGCCACCGTCGCGCGCGCCGCGGCCGAGTCCGCGAAAGAAGCGTTCAAGGACGAAGTGCCCTCGACCCGGCGCACAGGCGAGCCCTCGAAAGAGAGCACGCTCGACCGGCTGAACGACCTCTTGCGGGGCGAGCTTGCGAGCGTCGAGACCTACGATCTCGCGCTCCGCAGCGTGCGCGACCCGGACCTGACGAGCTCGCTGCGCCAGATCTTCGAGAGCCACCAGCGGCGGGTGGACAAGCTCCGGGGCAAGGTGAGCGAGCTCGGCGGCGAACCTGCGCCGAGCTCGGGCGTATGGGGCGCATTCGCGCGGATCGTGCAGCGCGGCGCCGACCTGCTCGGCCACCGCGCCGCGCTCGCCGCGCTGGAAGAGGGCGAGGATCAAGGCAAGAAGCGATATGCGCGGGACCTCGACGAGCTCGAACCACCCGTACGTGATTTCGTTCTGCAGGAGCTCTCGCCCGAGCAACAACGGACGCACGACCTTGCGCAATCGCTGCAGAAGTTCGTGAAGGCGGCCTGACGCGGAGAGGCGAGCGCAGACGTCACGAAGCCGTCGTCATGTGGAGCCGTCGCTCGCCTTTTCGGCGGCGGCCTCCGCGGCCGCTTTGGCGTTCTTGCGCCTCGTCGCGGCGGCTTTCTCGCCGATCTGGGAGTAATACTTCAGCGTCTTCTCGAAGGACGCGGCCACGCTGGGGTCGATGTGTTTGGCGGCCGTCTGCACGGTCTTCGCGACGATCGCGATATCCCCTTCGCGCAGGTGTTCCTCGTGCGCCTCGGTCTCGTCGAGGACCTCGTACATCTTCTTCGCGATGCCCTTCCTCTCGCGGACGACCTTGAGCCGGCCCGTGCGGCCCTCGATCCGCGTGACGACATCGATTGCGATACCGGCCTTCGCGAGCGCGCCGCTCTTGGCCTGGTGGAGCTCGTTGAGCACCTCTTCGAGCCCGTCCTTCTCGAACTTGAGATGTTGCTTCTCGCCGTCCGGGAGGTCGATGATGTCGTCCTTGATGTCCGTGATGTCACACACGCTCGGCCCGTTGTAGATCGCTTTGGGTCCGTTGCTCATCCAATCATCCCCTTCGTCTCTTGCCCTACGTCGGTCAGATTTCAGAACGGGGGAGATTTTGTCAACAACGTATTTACGCGCAGTAGCTGTGGCCGCAAAATTTCAGCGATCGCGACCAGAAGCACCACGGTGAGGGCGGCAAGGTGTGCGATGTCGCATCATCGGGCGACGTCGACGTGGTTCGAGCCGACGATGACGTGGTCCCGGACGACGTCGACGTCGTTGCACGCGACTCGGTAGTCCTTGGAGGCAACGTCGACGTGGTCCGCGCCGACGATGACGTGGTGCCGGGCGACGTCGACGTGGTTGGAGGCGACGATGACGTGATCGCAGGCGACGATGACGTGATCGCAGGCGACGATGACGTGATCGCAGGCGACGATGACGTGATCGCAGGCGACGATGACGTGATCGCAGGCGACTCGACGTCATTGAAGGCGACGTCGACGTGCTTGGAGCCGACGATGACGTGGCGTCGGGTGGCGTCGACGTGGATACATGTGACGTCAGCGTGGTCCGCAAAAGAGGCGGGCGACCGTGGCGATGGTCTCCGAGGCGTCCGCGCCGCCGCAATGCAGAGCCACCGCGCGCACCCTGCCTTGACGCAGTTCGAGGTGTCTGGTCGCATCTCGGCCATGCTGTTCCAGCGCACACGAACGCTCCTCTCGCTCGGGCTCCTCGGCTGCGTGACGATGGCGCTCGTGCCGCTCGGCTGCGGGGCCAAGATCACCTATCCGGCGGCGAGCGAGGGCCCGCGTGTGCCGGATGCCACCGCCGAGCGCCTGCGAGCGTGCGCGGATGAGTTCGGAGGTGACCTTGACCGGGGGTCCTACACGTTCGACTACAAGGTGCTGGTCGACGAGGAGGGCCGCGTGGTTGATGTGGCGTCGAAGGGCGTGCCCCACGCGGATCTCGCGGGGTGCACGCGGATCGCGCTGCGAGGCATGACCGTCCCGGAGGACCTCCTCCGGCTGCGCAAGTTGCGCCTGTCCGAATCGCCCGCTCCGGCGAACGGGCAGACGATGCCAGAGCGGGGGCTGGTCGGGGAGGTCGTGATCGTGACCGTGACGACCGTGACGATCGTCTTCGTCGACATCCTCATTGAAGCGGGCGTGGCGACGATGGTGTTTGCTGTCACCATGGAGATTGCCAAGGATGTCGCGGAGGCGCTACGGAAGAGGCCCAAATGGGAGAATGAATGCAATCGTCACCGGACAGCTTGCCTGGAGACGCCTGTGCAGAGCGAACACGGGGATACGTGGAACTCGTCGAAATGTAATGAATGTTATAAGCAATGCATGGCGGAGAAGTGGTGGCCAACGGCAGCCCCCTGGGAGTCGTGCATATACCCGAACATCAAATGGTAACAATTCGTATAATATGATCACAGAAAAAGAAAAAATGAATCAGCTAGGAGGAGAGATGGCGAAAGCGAGCGACGCGCTCCTGGCGAAATCGTTGGATCGGAGCCGGAGCTTCGTCGAAGTCGTCGACGACTTCCGTTGTCTCGAGGCGGAGTTCGTGGCGCGAATGGGCGACAACGAATTCGGCGTGCTTCAGACGAGACGACGCGTCGCTGAGGCGATCCTCGCCGCGGCAGAGTCGAAGCACCCGCCCTTCGAGGTCTGCCGGGAGGCGTGGAACAACGCTTTCCGCCTCGGCTTCGGGTGCATCCAACAAGAATGTCTAGAGAGATGGTTATACGTGGAGTGCTGCGCGTACGACGAGCAGCCCGAGGAGGGGCTCGCGGTGCTCGAGCCTCTGCTCGCCGAACTCGAACGACGGCTCGAGGAAGCAAGGGCGACGCAGAAGCCCGCGCGCTTCTACGAAGATGAGATCGAGCACCTGGGGGACCTTCGGGACGAACTCCTTGCCCAGCAAAGGGGACAGCTCAGCCCAGGACGAATCACGCGGCGTATGGACGAGGCGTACCAGCCGACCCCGGAAGAAGAGAGAGTCGCCGAGCTCGACGATGCATTGTGGGAAGGACGCAGCGCCGTCTTCAAGACCTTTGCAGAATCGCGGGATCGGAGCTTCGCCGAGGTCGCTGCCGACTACCGAAAGGTCGAGGCGGACGTCGTTGTGCGCGCGGGTGAAGGCGAGGCCTTCCAGGTTTTCGTGCTCGAAGCGAGGCAAGAAATTGCAAAAGATATTCTCAATGCAGCCTGTATGCTCCAACAACCCTTCGAGGTCTGCCGGGAGGCCTGGAGCAATCTCGTTGGAGCGGGCTTCACGAGCTTCGGCGAACAATGCAGGTTGACGGAGTTCTACGCGGAGTCCTGCGGCTTGAACCGGAAGCCCGAGGAGGGCCTCGCCGTGGTCGAACCGCTGTTCGCGGAGCTGGAGCGAAGGCTCGAAGCGGAATTGGAGCGACGGCGCGAGGCGCACGCGAAAAGCGAACCACCCACGCGCGAGGAGCCGTCCCCGAGCTTCTACCGCAATTCGATCAAATCCCTCGGCGAACTCCGCGACAAACTCGAAGCCCAGCGAAAGGGCGGCGAGCCATCCACCTGAGGGAGGAGAAGGCGGACCCGCTCGGCACGGCTGGGGACAAGAGGTCGGGTCCCCGCGCGGCAGGACGGAAAACGACGCGAGCCAGTCGATTTCTTCGATCCAAATTCCTCGGCCGATCATGAAGGGGGAACATGGCGCGTACAACGATTCCCTCTCCGCTCACGTCCGAACTGGTCGCGCTTCGTCCAGATGTGGCATGCATGCTGCAAAGTCGATCGGACATCCTCGCCACCGACAGGATGCAGGAGCTCATGGTGCGGGGACTCGGGGCGCTCTCCGGCTACACCCCCCACCCCGACGGGGTTCGGCCCTGGCTGTTCGGCATCGCCAAGAACCTCCGCAGCGAGGAGAAGCGCCGAGCGCGGCGCGAGCGCGAGCACTTCTGTCCGGATCTCGGCGACGCCGAGCGCACGGCGACGCCGGACGTGTCGCCGGAGGAAGGGGCTTTTCGTTCCGAGGCCCGCCGCGCGCTTCTATCGGCCTTGAAGACGCTTTCGCCCGAGCAGTTCCTCGTGATCGTGCTCGTCGACCTCGCAGAGTCCACGTGCTCGGAGGCGGCCGAGCTGCTCGACATCCCGCTTGGCACCGTGAAATCGCGACTCGCCGCCGCGCGCACGAACATGCTGCGCGCCCTCGGACCGAAGGAGCAGTACCTCGGCAGCCCCGGACTGCTTGCTCTGTTCGGACGCCGCGTCCTCGGGGCCGTCGGCGAGTATGCGTACCCGCTCGGACACCTTCTCCTCGCCATGCTGTTCTTCGCCTTGCCCCGGCCCGCACCGCACACGCCCCATGCCGTCGCGACCGGGGCCGCCCGCGTCATCGGCGCCTCGGCCGCCGACGTGGCAAGGGCAGCGGATGTCTCGGGCCCGCTGACAAACCCCGAGCCGCCCGCGGCAGCGCCAGCGACGACGACGGTGGTGCCGCGCCGTGGAAGGGCTCCCGAGCCGTTCGTGGTGAAACCCTCGGGGCGACGGCATTGGTTGGTCGGCGGGAACGGTTCGTCCGGGTAGACGTCGCCGTCGGGTTGCGCTATCGATCGCGGGTATGCGCCGCCTCGGTCTCGTATCGGTTCTCCTCTGTGGACTCGCATCGCCCGCATGGGCGGACGCGCCGATCGACAAGGAAGAGGGCGAGGAGAGCGCGGAGGACCTGCGCTTCCGCGCGCTTGCATCGCTGGGCGATCGCGAGCGTGCCGCGGGCCATCCTCGCGCGGCGGCGAGGGCCTACATGGAAGCGCTCGACGTGCGCCACGATCCGCTCGTCGGCGGGCGGCTCGGCGTCTTGCTCGTAACGCTCGGCCGGCCCGAGTTTGCCCCCGAGTATTTGCTCGACGCGATCCACCTCGCGACGACGTCGGCGGAGGAGCGCGGCGAGTTTTTCAAGGCGCATGAGGCGGCGCGCGCGCAGGGCGCGTGGATCGAGCTGATGGTGTCGCACGTGGGCGCAGCGGTGACGATGGACGGGGAGCCCAAGGATACGGGCGGGCACACGGCGTCCTGGTTCTTTGTCCGCGCGGGGGAGCACGAAGTACGCGCGAAGCTCGACGGGTACGAGGAGGTCGCCGTGAAGTTCACGGCGCCGAAGGGCGGGAACTTGCCGGTTCGGATCACGTTCAAGCCGCTGCCCGCGCCGCCCCCAGCCGTGCCGGCGGTGTATGAGCCGGAGAAGGAGCCGCCGAAGAGCGTGGCCCCCACGGTGGTGGTGGGTGAGACGAAGCTTTCGAAGCAGGAAGATCCGTTCGGAGACGACAACAACCCGGACGCGAACCGAGGCGACGGAGAGAAGAAAGGCGTGCGCGGCTCCGTCGGCGCGGGGCCGGTCGTGGTGTTTGGCGTGGCGTCATGGAGTCCCGCGGTGGGACTTTCCGTGGGGGCGAGCTTGCGGCCGAGCGAGTACGTGTCGCTCGGGATTGAGGGGCGCGCTGCGTGGCTGACGACGGCGGTCGGCGGGGAACCGATCAGCGCGATGACCGCTGGCGGAATCGCGAGCGTGTGCGGACACTACAGATGGTTCTTCGGCTGCGCGCTCGGGCACCTCGGCGTGATCAACGTTGACTTCTCGTCGCAGAGCTACAAGCCCGCAAGCTTCGTGAATTTCAAGCCGGGAGCGGGCGGACGCCTCGGCGCCCGCGTCCGTGTAACACCGTCTTTCTCGCTCAATTCGTCCGCCGATGTTCTAGGATTGTCGAGTGGCCTGAAAATCGTCGCAGGCGAAACGGTCTTGGCGGAGCAGCCTCCCGTCATGATCACGGCTCAATTTGTAGGCGTTTGGGAGTTTTAACCATGCGAATTGTCGCGCTTTTCCCTCTTGTGTCCATCCTCGGCCTGGCTGTCGTTGAAGCCTGCTCGGCGCCACCTTCTTACAATCGTGGCGAGTGCGACCCGGAGGCGCTGGAACCCTCTCCCGCATGTCGCGCCGACGCCGGCACCGACGCCGCCGACGACGCGGACGGCGGGTCCGACGAGCCGGACGGGGCCCAGGCCACTTGCAGCGACGGCCAGGGGCGCTGCGTCCCCGAGCCGAGCAGCGAATCGGCCGGAGATTGGCCGCGCACGACGATGCTCCTCTGGTACGGGCCGCGGGAGCTCGCGCCCGCGAACTGCGACGAGGCGCGCAAGCTGGGCGGCTACGGCGACGACGTGGAGTTCTTCGAGAAGTACCGGCGCTACGCGTACCTCGACGCGCCGCCCGCGGCGTGCGAGTGCTCGTGTCCGAGCTCGGAAGGCTCGTGCACCAAGCTCCCCGAGACGATCGAGGTTCGCGCCGGGACCTGCGCGGAGGAAGGAGCCTCTACGCTCCCTTTCGGAGGTCCCGCCGGCTGGGACGGCTCGTGCACCAGCACGAACGCCCTGCCGGCGGGGGCTGATTGTAGCGGCGAGCCTTGCGCGCAGTCCGTCTACGCCTCTCCGCTCCCCGGCCCAACGAGCGAGGCTTGCCCGTCGATCACGAAGCCGGCGACCGTCACGACCACGACCGACTGGAAGTGGATCGGCCTCGCCTGCGAGGCGAAGGAGCGCGAGGGCACGTGCGAGACGTCCACGCACCGGTGCATGTACGACCTGCCGTATCCGTTTCTCCAGTGCGTCGCGCTCCGGGGAATACACGCCAAGTGCCCCGGCAACTACGACCGCTATGACCCCATCTACCTCTACGGCGAGGTGCCGGTCGACACGCGTGGCTGTACGGCGTGCGAGTGCGGGGGAAGCCCCGTCGGGAGCGGGTGCATCGGAAACCTGCGGTTTTACAGCAATGGCGCATGCACCACGGGGGAGAATACGGTGGACGTGGCGTCCTTCGACGAGCAGTGCACGAACGTCTTCCCGCCGGGCCGAGCCCTCGGGAGCAAAGCGATCACGGACCTCGCCTACATCCCCGGCCTCTGCCTCTCGACGGGGGGAGAGCCCACGGGCGCGGCCTCGGAAGACCCCGCCGACGCCGTGACGTTCTGCTGTCTCGCGCCGTTCGAGTTTCCCAAGTAGAACCCCCGTTCCTGCTCGCCGCGTCCGGAAGGACTGCTTCCCGCGCGTGACGCCAAGACGTGGTTTCGAAAAGGGGAGGGCGCGCCCACTTAGACCGGAGTGCCGATAAGGCGTTTTTCTCGGCCCGTCTCCCGGAGACCGGGTGGGTGACTCGAGTTCGTGGATCCGGCGTGGACGCGCCCTCCGACAAAATGTTTGTCCTAGAACGGGTGTCCTGTCAAGCCAAACTTTGTTCGGGGCGATCAGGTGGCGCGGTGTAGCGCAGGGTTCGTCCTGTGCGGGGAGCGGTGCGCGAGGCGTCAGCCTGGGAATGCTCCCTCCCGCACGTGTGCTCCTGCCCGGTCTCTGCCTCGCGACGGGGGAGAGCAGCCCACAGGCGCGGCCTCGGAAGACCCTGCCGACGCCGTGACGTTCTGCTGCTTCGCGCCGTTTTGGTTCGCCGAGTCGTCAAAGCTCCCACCTATTTTTCACGTTCGTCGATCCGAATCGCCTCCTCGATCATGTAGCGCTGGTGAGGGGCGAGACTCGGACCTCCGGCGAACGCGCGCCAGGCCAAACCGAGGGTTCGACGCTCGTCCCTCCTGCCCGAGCCGAATACGGTCCTCCTGGCCTCGTAAACGAAAAGGCGCCGTGTTTGGCCTCGGGCGGGTTTTCTGCAAAACGACCCGCAGAAGCGGGCGATGGGGGCGCGCGCGTTTGGGCAAGCACCTCTCGCCTCCATCGTCCTCTTCTGCGGGTCGGTGACTTTCCTAGAGGGAAACGATGAGCGCCGCACCGTACATGGATGAGGATGACGTCGCGACGACGCTGATGGATCGCTCCGCACGCCCGCCGCAGAGCGGGACGCGCCCCAGCGTCGCGCATTCCGAGCCGCCTCGCGATACCGTCGTAGATGCGCCGTCGGCGTGGAGCCGGGCCCATGCCGCGCTCGGGGCCGCGTTCCGCAGCGTGCGCGAGCGCTTCCGCAAGGCTCGCCTTTCGGATCGCCTGCCCCCGCTTCCGCCCCCGCGGTCCATGACGGCGACCCACGTCTCGGTGGGTGCCGTGGCGCATGACGAACGAGGCGAGCAGCTCCTCCTCGACATCATGCGCGCGGCGCGGCCGTACCAGGACGCCGCGGTGTACGTCGCGAATTACGCGGTGGTACTCCGGAGGCTCGGAGACGACGCGTACGCCGAGGGGCTCGTTCATTTCGCACTGTCACGAATGCGTCCGGACGCCGAGGGGTTCGTCGTCATCGCACGTTTGCGAGACCGCCTTCCCGAATTGTCGTATTCGGGGACGCTCGTGCCGGCGCTGACTCGTTTGGAGGGCGCTGGGATTGTGGCGCTCACGGGAACGACGGAGGGAGGCCTGACGCGCGTGCTGCTTCGGGTTCCCTTGTGATCAAGCTGCGGTCGTGACGCTGCGGTAAGGCCGGGCCATCCTTACCCTTCGAGGGCGCCGCCCGCTCGTCACTTCCAAGCCGGCGGCGTCATCCCGAGCTTGTTGTAAAAAAACTTCGCCGCCGTCCGCGAGAGCTGATCCTTCGGCTCGTACACGTCCGGCCCGCGCGGCAAGAGCCCTGCCGACAGCGAACCGAGCCGCTTGCCCATGAGCCGCTCCAGGTCGTCGCCAAACGCCTCCATCGTCGAATACCGATCCTCGGGCTTCTTGCGCAGCGCCTTCAGGATCACGCCCTCCGTCGCCCGATCGATGTTCGGCAGCACGTCCGAGGGCTCGCGCGGCGGCACGATGAGCTGCCTCGCCAGGAGGACCGCATAATCGTCCGCGCGGAACGGCAGCTCCCCGACCAGCATCCGATACATCATCACGCCGAGCGCATACACGTCCGACCGCGGATCCGACTTGTCCCCCACCACCTGCTCCGGCGGCATGTATTCGGGCGTCCCCACGGCCACCCCCGCCTGCGTGACCGCTTTGGCCGCTTCGAGCTTCGACAACCCGAAATCGAGCACCTTCGTGTTGTAAGGTTCGCCCGGCTCACCGACCAAAAAGAGATTGTCCGGCTTCACGTCGCGATGCACGATCCCCGCGCGGTGCGCTACCCCGAGCGCCGAGGCCGTGTGCGATAGCACCGGGAGCGCGATGTGGAGCGGCATCGTCGTCTCGCGACGCAGCCAATCCCCGAGCGTCTCGCCGAAGAGATACTCCATCACGAGGAACGGCACGCCGTCCGGCCGCTCCCCCGTATCGAGGACTTTTACGATGTTCGGATGGGCGAGCGCGTTCGCCGCCTTCGCCTCCCGGTCGAACCGGGCGCGCGCGCCGGGGGCGCGGAGGTGCAGCGAATCGAGCATCTTGATGGCGACCGGCTCGCTCGTGTTTCGATCGAGCGCCAGGTAGATCCGGGCCATGCCCCCCCGACCGATGAGCCCTCGCACCTCGTAGCGGCCTCCGAGCACCACGCCGGTCTCGGGCGTGGGCTTGGCGCGGAGCGCCGATACGTCGGGCGTCGCGACGAGCTTGGTCCCGTCGTACGGACAGAAGCGGTGCTCTTCATCCTCGAAACGCCTGAGACAACGTGGGCAGTACATCGGTCCCCGTCCCCTTCAACGAATCACGGCAACGCGCCGCCGCAGATCCAGTCCGACACCACCTGAATCTTCTCGTTGGAGAGCGCGATGGACGGCGGCATCTTGTTCCCACCGCATTTGTCGACGTTCATCATCTTGTCGATGAGGTAGCTCTCCGAGGGGGCGCCCGCCTTGACGCGCATCCGCGTGCCGCCCGCGCATTGCTCGGCCGGCACGTCCACGAGCTCCGCGTGCGCGTTCGCGCTCGTCAGATCGAGCCCCTGCTTCGGCGCCGCGCCCGAATGGCAGCCGCCGACGGCGCAGCTCGCCGACAGGATCGTCTGCACGTCCGCGAAGGCGACGCTCGCCGACCCGCAGGTGCACACGCCGCCCGCGCACGTCTGGCCCGGCGCGCATTGGTTGTCGCAGGTGCCGCAGTTCTCCGGATCCGTCATGGTATCGCCGCAGCCGCCGCCCGCGCCGCCGGAGCCGCCCATGCCGCCCATGCCGCCGCTGCCCGAGCTGCTCGAGCTGCTGCTCGCCGGCGAGCCGCCCGCGCCGCCTTCACCGCCGGCGCCGCCGGAGCCGTCCGGCTCGTCCGAGCATCCGGTCCCCGCGAAGCCGAGTGCCGCCGCGCAAGGCACGACGAAAAGCCAAGTCTTCATCCAACGATTCATCGACATCGACCGAAACCTCCAACCAAGTCATCCGAAAAGCGGCCCCGCGGATCAGCCGAGGTGCCGGTGCAAGAAAGCAATCGAGCGGCTCCAGGCGAGCGCGGCCGCCTCCGGGACGTACACGTCCTTGCGCGACTCGTGCGCGAACGCGTGCCCGGCCTCGTACACGTGAAGTTCCATGGATTGCCCGCGCGATTGCATCTGCTCCATCACCGCGCGGGCGCTGTCGGCCCGGGCCCACTCGTCCTGGCTGGCGAAATGCGCGAGGATCGGCGCCTTCACCTTCGCGTAATCGAACTTGTCCGAGGGGGCGAGCCCGTAAAACGGCACGACGGCCTCGAGCTCCGGCACGAGCGTGGCCGAGGCGAACGAGAGCGCGCCGCCGAGGCAGAATCCGATCACGCCGACGTGCCCGTTGCTGCGCGGATGCGTCTTCAGGTAGGCGGCCGCGCTGCCGATCTCGTCGAGCGCGCGCGGCCAATCGAGGCCTTCCATGAGCTTCTGCGCCTCGGCGGGGTCGACGGTCCAGCGCCCGTGATAGAGATCGGGGATCACGACGAGGAACCCTTCGCGGGCGAGGCGCGCGGCGACGTGGCGGATTTGCCCGTTGAGCCCCCACCACTCCTGGATCAGCACCACGGCAGGCGCCCGCTCCACGCCCTCGGGCGCCACGAGCTCACCCGGCGCTTCGGCCCCACTTTTCGTCGGAAATTTGATCGGTTCGTACATGGTGCTCGCCTCCGTGCATCCTCGCGCAGCCGCGCGGGCGGGCGGAGCATAGCCTAGAACATCGAGCGGTTTGACCACCGCTCGATGTTCTAGGCCTCTTTTGTCCCGAGGGGGACGCCTCGCGTCCCCCTCTCGGCCAGGCGAAGCCCGGCCAATTCACCCCCCGAGGCGAGCTCGCTTCGCGATCTCGCAGAGCGCCGAACGGTTCGTCGCTCTCGTTCGTCATGGCCGGGGCGGCTGTCGAGGCGGGGGTTCGATACGACGGCGAAGCAACCCCGCGCTCACTTCACCGGAGCCACGCTTCGATCTCTGCGATCTGCGCCTCGGTCCTGGCGCCGAGGGAGCGAAAGAGTTCGACGGCGCGGCGTGCGTGCGGGAGGACCTGGGCCTTCGCGTGGCCCGCGCAGACCCATGCCTTCGCATGCAGGAACTCGAGGGCCGCCGCCTCCCCGGGCTCGCACGCGGACTTCGCGCAGATGGCGAGCGCGCGCTGCGTTTCGGCGAGTCCCTCGGCGCACGCGCCCTCCGCGATGTACACCTGGCCGAGGCCCGTGAGCGCGAGCGCGCGGTCCGGCGCGTCGGCCCCGAGGGCCCGCTCGAAGGCCGCCGCCGACTCGAGATAACGAACGCGCGCGTCCGGATATCGCTTCAGGCGGTAGAGCGCCTCCGCGAGGTTCGAGGCCGCACGGCCAATCCGTGGATGGTTCGCGCCGAGCGTGCGCTTGTACCCGGCGAGCGCCGCCTCGAACACCGGGACCGCTTCGGTGAAGCGGCCGGCGTTGCCGAGCGCCACGCCGTAGGCATTGAGCGCCTGGAACGCGTCGGGGTGATCGGCGCCGAGCGCCGCGACGAAGAGGTCGTACGACTCCTTCAGCAGCGGCAGCGCGTCGTCGAAGCGACCCTGGTGCAAGATCGTGCTCGCCAGATTGGTGAGCACGCGGGCGCGGCTCGGGTGCGCCGCGCCGAGCCGCTTGCGGACGCTCTCCTCCACGCGACGAAAATGCTCCTCGGCCAGCCGCAGGTTGCCGCGGCGCGTCTCGATGACCCCGCGCACCATGGCGACGCGATCGAGGATCGGCGCATCGTCGGGGCCGAGCAGCGCGTCCGCTTGGAGTGCCCATCGTTCGCCGTCGTCGGGACGCGCGTGCAGATAACCCACGTAGTAGGCGAGCTCCGCGAACGCCTCGGCGGCGAGGACGCGGCTGCCTATCCGGTGCGCGGCCAGCGCCGCGTCGAACATCTCGCGCTCGGCCTCGTCGAGGCGGCCGAGCGGCTCGAGCGTGCGCGCGTGCTCGACGAGCAATGCGGCCCGCGCGGCGACGGCGTTCGGCGGCGCCTCGCGTCCGAGCGCGTTCTTGGTGACACGCTCGGCCTCGGCAAATTTTCCGAGCTGCAGCAGGGTTTTTCCGCGCTGCACGTCGGCGCGGATCGCCACGCACGCCTCGCATGGCTCCGCGTCGGCAGGTCCGGCGCGGGCCGCCACGCAGGCGTCGAGCGGCGCCATTCGCTCGACGACGGACGTCGCGCGGTTGACCGCGTCGGCCCCGCCGAGCGAGAGCACCGAGGTGGCGGCATCGAGCTCGGCCAGGCGCTCGTCCAGGCAGGCGACCCGCGCGCGGAAGAGGGGATCGGGCGTCGCAGCATCAACGAGCGCCTCGCACGCCTCGGCGCGCTCGGCCCGCCAGGCCGACGCGCGCGCCGAGACCGCGCCGTCGACGACGCCGAAGGCCTGCGCGGCATACGAGAGGCCCGTGCGGTCGAAGCCCTCACGCACCACGCCGCGGCGCGCCTCGTCCCACGCGGCCCGGTGCCGCTCCTCGGCGAGCACGCACGTCGGATGACGGCGAACGGCCTCGTTCGGCCGCGCGACGAGGACGACGCCGAGCGTCAGCAGGGCCGCGCCGATCAGCACCGGGAGGCCGAAGCGCCGGGGCTTCTCGATCGCGCGTTCGAGCGCGTCGACGAGCGTGGTCACCGAAGCATGGCGCTCGCGTGGATCGGGATGGAGCCCGCCTTGCAGCAGGCGGCGCACGGCAGGAGGCACCGGCGACGACGCCGGCGCGCGGGGCGCTTGCTCCCGCACAGCCTGCGCGAGCTCGGCGAGCGTCTGACCCACGAAGGGGCGCTCGCCGTACAGCGCTTCCCATAACGACACGCAGAACGCGAACTGATCGGAGGCCTCGGTGGCCGGCGCGCCTTCGAGCTGATCCGGCGCCATGTAGACCGGCGTCCCGAGGAGCGCGCCCGTCTCCGTGAGGGCCAGGGCGGTCGGCGCGGCCGCTTCGTCGCGGAGCGTCGTTTCGGCGGCCAGGCCGAAGTCGGTGACCTGCGCGCGGCCATCGGCGCGCACGAGCACGTTGTCGGGCTTCAAATCCCGGTGCACGACCCCGGCTGCGTGCGCGGCGGCGAGGCCGCGCCCGACCTGGATCCACAAGCGCACGATCTCGCGCCACGCGCGCGGCTCTCGCGTGGCCCAAACGCGGGCCGACCCGCCGGGGACGAACTCGAGCGCGATGAACGCCTGCTGCTCCCACGTCCCCACGTCGAACACGGTCACGACGTTCGGGTGCGACAGGCGCGCCAGCGTCTGGGCCTCGCGCGCGAGCCGCGCGCGCCGCTGCTCCTCCTCCGCGAAAGGCCGCGACGAGAAGCGCAGAAGCTTCAGCGCCACCTTGCGGTCGAGCTCGGGATCGTAGGCGGCGAACACCTGCCCCATGGCGCCGACGCCGACCCGCTCCACGACGAGATACCGGCCGATCGCCGTCCCGCGTTGCACGAGCGCCGGGGGCGCCGGCGCGGCGGCCCCGCTCGCGCGCAGCGCCGCGGCCACCACGCGCCTGCAGCGGGGGCAGGTGTCGAGATGCTCTTCGGCCTTGGCCAAGGCGGCCCCGTCGAGCTGCCCGACGGACAGCTCGAACAAGAGGTTCTCGTCGAGGCAGGCCATCAGCGCGGCTTCTGCCTCAGGGCAAGACGCACTGCCCCAGCGCGTCGTTGCACTTGAATGCGCTCGGGCAATCGGCGTTGTATTTGCACGGCAGCCCGCCGCACTGGGCGCTCGACTCCACGCAATGCTCCGTGGCCTCGTTGCATTTGGACTCGCCCGAGCAATCGGAGTCGTACATGCACGCGGCACCGTAACACGCCGGCGTCGCGACGGTGATGCGGCAATACGAGCCGAACCCGTACTCGTCGCGGCAGATCGTGCCGACGACCTCCGGCTCGCCGGCGCCGTTGCAGGTCCAGTCCCCGGCCTGCGTCTTGCCGAGGCAATCGGTCTCCGCGACCCATTTGTCCTGGCAGAGATCGGTCTGCGTCTTGCTCATGATGTCGACGCACTGGGCCGTCGAGGTGAACCAGGCGGGGCAGCCGGCGAGCATCGTCTTTTCGCAGAAGACCTGGAGACGGTCCATTTCGGTGAGGCCGCTGGGCCCGGACGACGTGGACGACGAAGACGACGAAGACGACGAGGTGCTGGACGACGACGGACCGGGGTCGTTGCCGCCCTCGCCCCCGCTCCCGCCCTCGCCGTTGTCGGAGCCGGAGCTCCCGGTGCCGGCGCCGCAGGCGAGGAGGAAAGCGAGAGGGAGCGACCACACGAGTTGTTTCACGACGAGACTCCTTGGTGACGTGGAGGAACACCGCGGCCGGTGCACATGCACCCCGCACCAAGGGACAGGTCGTCTCCGATCGAGGTCGCAACAAATCGTCAGGTCGCATCGGGCGGGGCCTCGGCGCCGTGGGACTCGCGCAGGAGGCGGGACAGGCTGAGGTCGAAGCGGCTGAGCACGCCGCCGAGCAGGCTCTCGAGGTCGTCCGGGCGCAGGCGCAGGCGGCTCGCGAGCGCCTGCCGGGTCCGCGTGGCCAAGAGGTCGCGCGCGGCGCCGAGCCAGCGGGCCACGGTCGCGCGATGGGCGCCGTACATCGGCGCGATGTCGTCGATCGAGAGGCCATCGAGCAAGCTGAGGCGCAAAAGCGCGCGGTCGCGCGACGAGAGCGTGGCGAGCGCCTCCCGAAACGCCGCGCGGAAGTGCTGCTGCTGGTCCAGCCGGCAGAGCCCCGCCTCCACGTCGGCGGCCTCGGGCAGCGCGGCCAGCGCGTCGTCGTCGTCCTCGATGGGCTTCGCCGCGGCCTCGTCGTTCGCGAGGAGGTGGACCGCGACGGTGCGCACGAACCCGCCGAGGGGCCCGCGCCCGGCGTACAACGCGAGCTTGGGGGGACCGTGAAGCTCCGTGAGCAGGCGCGTCCGCGTCCGTTGCAGCATCTCGTCGACGCGCGCTTCGTCGGCACGCATCGACAGCGCGCGCCGCGCCGAGGGCAGCACCTCCCGCTCGAACGCTTCGAGCGCCGCGTGCACGCCGCGCAAGCAAGCGGCGGCCAGGTACAGGCCGCCCGCGTCGATGGCGTCGAGCTGCGTGGCGAGGGGCTCGTCCTCGCGGAGCCGGCGGGCCAGGTGACCGAGCCACAGCTCGTCCTCGAACGGGACCGTGGGCCACGCCTCGCGGCCGCGCGCCGCTGCCCGCGCGAGCGCGGCTTCGGCCCGCGCGTCGAGCGCACCACGCAGCGGCTCGGGCAGGCCCGCCTCGAAGGCTTCTCGTGCAACCCTTTCTTTCCCGATCACGGCGCCATTGTTGCACACGTCCTCCCCGTGACCACCGGGCATGGCGTCGCGCGGATCAGGGGGTCCCGCCGAAGACATCGTCGGCCGCGCGTTCGAATGCCGAAAGCGCGCTCGCGCCGAACAACACCATCCGCACGAGGGCCGGCGTACCGTGGGCGCGCAGGTCGTCGCGCACCGCCGTGAGCGACACGCGCGCGGCTTCGTCGAGCGGGTAGCCGTAAACCCCCGTGCTGATCGCAGGGAATGCGACGGACGACAGGCCATGCTCGCGGCACAGGCGCAGCGCCTCGGTATGACAGCTCGCGAGGAGCCCCGGCGCGCGCGCCCCCTCGCGCTCGTAGACCGGGCCGACGCAGTGAATCACGGACCTGGCACGCAGGCGAAACCCGGGCGTGATCACGGCCCCGCCGGTCCGCAAAAGGCCTCCGGGCAGGGTCTTTTTCACCTCGCGGCAAGCGGCGACGAGCTCGGGACCCGCGGCCCGATGAATGGCGCCGTCCACGCCGCCGCCGCCGAGCAGCCCGGCATTCGCGGCATTGGCAATGGCGTCGACGTCCTCGGTCGTGATGTCGCCTTCGACCAGAGAGACTTTGCAGAGACCCACGGAGAACGCGCGCGGCATAGGTCGCTCCTCGTTTCGGGAGACGTACGATACGGCAGGCCCGCTCCTTTGGGCACTGGAATGAGCGTGGTCCCGGGGGAGGGGGCCGGACGAGACGAGGGGGCCCGGAAGACAGGCGAAAGGGGGGGCGCTCGTCCGGCCGCCAACGACATCTCCTGTGCTAGGGTGCGCGCGATGTCGAGCGCCCCGTCTGCCCTGACCCCGAAGCCCACGCGTTTCCTCGACGCCGTTCGTCGCGGCGTGCTCGTCGTCGACGGGGGCATGGGGACGCAGATCTACGAGCGAGGCGTCCTCTTCAACGTCAACTACGAAGAGCTCGTCGTCTCGCGCCCGGAGCTCGTCCTCCGCATCCACGAAGACTACGTGCGCGCCGGCGCCCAGGTGGTCGAGACCAACACCTTCGGCGCCAACCGCGTCCGGCTCGCCCGCCACGGCTACGCCGACCGCGTCCGCGAGTTCAACGTCGGCGCTGCCCAGCTCGCCCGCAAGGCCGTGGGCGACCGCGGCTATGTCGCCGGCGCGATCGGCCCGAGTGGCCTCGTGTTCGCCGCCTTCGGCGAGGACGACCGCAGCCGCGTGCGCGACGCCTTCGGCGAACAGGCCGAAGCCCTCGCCGAGGGCGGCGCCGACGTCCTCCTGCTCGAAACGATGCGCCAGCCCGAGGAGCTCCTCCTCGCCATCGACGGCGTCCGCAGGGCCGTCGGCGACGCCTTGCCCATCGTCGCCAATGTCTCCGTCGACGCCGATCTCACCCTCTCCGACGGCACGCCCGTCGCCGACATGGGCGCGCGCCTGCGGGACCTCGGCTGCAATGTCATCGGCGTCAACTGCTCCGACGGCCCGCAGGTCGTCCTCGCCGCGATCGAAAAACTCCTGCCGCTCGACATTCCGCTCTCGGCCATTCCGAACGCCGGCCTTCCCCGCCGCGTCGACGACCGCTTCATTTACGTCTCCACGCCCGAATACTTCGGCGTCTTTGCCCGGCGCCTCTGCAAGCTCGGCGTCCGGCTCATCGGCGGCTGCTGCGGCACGACGCCCGAGCACATTCGCCGCATGGCCGCCGCCGCGCGTATGGAGGCGAGCGCCGCCGCGGGCGCGTGCGAGGATCCCGGTCCACTCTGGGTCGGGGTCGCCGATAGCAGCATTCCCCCCGAGCCGCCGGTCCTCGTGATCGGCCAGCGGCCTGTCGCCACGGCGGAAAAGAGCAAACTCGCGGCCAAGATCGGCAAGAAGTTCGTCGTCTCCGTCGAGGTGAACCCGCCCGTCGGCGTCGACCCGAACTCGGCCATCCAGGCGGCGAAGATGCTCGTCACGGGCGGCGTCGACGTCATCAACATCGCGGACGGCGCGCGCGCCCAGGCGCGTATGTCGAACCTCGCGCTCGCCGTGCGTATGCAGGAGGAGCTCGGCGTCGAGACGCTCCTGCACGTCTGCGGCCGGGATCGGAACCTGCTCGGGCAGGTCGCGCACCTGCTCGGCGCCCACGCGCTCGGCATTCGCAACCTCGTCGTGGTCACCGGCGATCCCCCCAAGATGGGCGATTTCCCCGACGCGACGGCCGTCTACGACCTCGACTCGGTCGGCATCCTCCGCCTCGCCTCGCGCCTCAATGCCGGCATCGACCCCGGCGGCAAACCGCTCGGCGGCGTGACCTCGTTTTTCTGCGCGACGGGCGCCGAGCCTGCGGCCTTGAACTACGAGCGCGAAATGGAGCGCCTCAAGCTGAAGAAACGCGCCGGGGCCGAATTGATCATGACGCAGCCGGTCTACGACCCGAACGTGCTCGATCGATTCTTGAAAGACGCCGAGCCCCTCGGCCTGCCGGTTCTCGTCGGCATCCTGCCGCTCGCGAGCCACAAGAACGCCGAGTTCCTCCACAACGAGGTCCCCGGCATGCAGATCCCGCGGGAGGTGCGCGACCGCATGCAACGCGCCGGCAGCGGCCCCGCCGCGCGCAAGGAGGGCGTCGCCATTGCCCGGGAGATGCTCGCGGCGGTGCGGAACCGCGTCGCGGGGGCGTACATCATGCCGCCGCTCGGGCGGTATGAGCTTGCGCTCGAGGTGATGGACGGGATTGTTTGACGTAAAACGCCCCCCGACGACCGAGCGGCCCCGGAGAGCCAAAGTTCGAGGAGGATGGCAGCAAGATCGGCGGCTCGGCCGATCCCGAGATTCCATCCCTGAAGGGGCAATCCAAGCGGCCATTGGGCGAATAGTTCCTCGCCGCCGCCTCGAGCCTTCCGCGACCGGAGGCCAGCAACGACGTCGCCGCCTCCGTCTCGGTCCAGCCCCGGGAAGCCGAGAACGACGTCGCGCAGGGAGGTGACGCCGACGCCGACGCTCCGGCCGAGAACGATGGTGAGCTCGCCCTCTCGGTCGTCTGACGACCCACCCGCGCACGACGGCGGTCCCGGGTGCGGCTCCGGATAAGCGAAGGGGGCTTCCGCGAGGACCGCCTGGAAGTTGGCCCCCTTGTGAACGGGGAGCGGAAGATCCGGGACCATGCTGCCGACTCCGCCAAAGAAGCTCAACGAATCCTCAAGAACACGGTCCCCGCATCCGGCCACGACAGCTCAGCCGAGGAGACCGCCGAGCATCGGACCCGAGAGGCCGCCGCACCCGGCGACGATCCTACAGCCCAAGTCCGCTTTCGGGACGCCGGTGGCGAGGGCGCCGCATCCCGCGACAGTGGCGCAGCGGCGCGAGGCTCAGATGCGGCAGGTGAAGCACGCCGCCGTCCAGCGCATGGAAATCGAAGAGGATGATAGCTCTCTCGTGTGTAAACACTGTAATGATTTTCTCGGCATAAATGCGCTATGGGAAAACGATCTCGTCAAGGTCACCAAGTGTATCTTCAAGTCGAGCCTCTATGTCATCAGCAAGCGCCATCGGGAAGATGACGAACTGGACGTAGCGATCGAGCACCTGCACCAGACAGTGGAGTTCGCCCAGATGCTCGGTTGGCCCAGCATCACTCACGTGGTGATGCACATCGGGCCGACCAAAAAAAAGAGCGGGAATTCATACGACGGGTACGAGCACTTTCACTCATTCGTTATATTTGATCCTAAAAACAATGAATTGGAGAGGAAATATCAAAGTGGACCATCGTGGGCCCGCGATATGCCTGTGGCTACGGAGTTGTGGGGGAACGTATCTGTGATCAAATACGCGAGGGATGACTATGTGCTAGGGGTAGAGGAAGTGTACCGGTTGAGCCGGAAGCAACGAGTCAATGGGCTCACTCCTGTTTATTTTTCGATTGTCTTCGAGAACGGAGCGCCGAAGACCACCCAATTCAGTATCTGACGACCCGAAGACCTTCGGGGTGGAACTGGGCGCCGTCGCCATGCTGGTGCCTTCGCGCCATTCCGTCCTGCGGAACCGCGTCGCGGGGGCGTACATCATGCCGCCGCTCGGGCGGTATGAGCTCGCGCTCGAGGTGATGGACGGGATCGTCTAGCCCTCCGGGGTCACTTCGCCGGAGGCGGCTGACAGCAGAAGACCCTCGGCTCTACGCCCTTCACCGTACCGACGAGTTCCCCGCCCTTCGGTTCGCACGTTCCGGGCTCGTTCACGGTCCACTTCGCCGACATCGACCCGAGAGCGTACGTGAACGGCGACCCGCTGATGTCCAGGCAGAATGGCGTTGCAGGAACGTTTTCGAACAGGGACATGGGAACGCCAGAGCATGCCGTGTCCTGGAACGCCGACAGGGTCGCGCTGCATTTGGCTCCCGTCGGCTCCCCGCATTCGCAAGGTGAGCACTCGACCTTCCCGGTGGTACCCCGGTAGAACAAGAACTGCTCGGGGAACGCCTCGGGACATTGAGGCAGGTTCGCTTCGTCGACGGGCAGCGTGTACTGCACGCACTGACGGAACTCCGGCGGAGGTGGCTCGGTGCTCGGCAGGCACGTCTCGCTCGGGGACTCGCAACGTCCTTCTGCGGCGCCGTGACAAGCCTTCGCGTACTTGCCCCAGTAGACGCCGTTCGCGAACGATTTAGGCCCGTCAGGCCCGCCAGGAGCGAAGCCCGGGGCCTTGGGGATGGGATTTCCGATCGGCTCGCATCCCGCCACGGTGGGAGCCGCCAATTCGATCGACGCGAAGCTTCCCGAAGGGAGGACGGAGGGGGAGACGCACGAACCGTCCCATCCTTCCGGGCCTGAATACTCCATTGGATTGGCGCCTTGACAGAAGCTCGCGGAATCGACGTTGATCGAGCCAGGCAGCGCGCAACCCGCAGGACCGCACGAGCACGTCTGACATGGCACATGCACCGACAGATCGGCGTAGCCCTGGTAGAACACGGTATCGGCCCGCTCGGGACAATCGGGAGCCTCTTCCTCTGCCCCCATCCACAGGAGAACGGCCTTTTCCCTGTAGTCTGACGTCCCCATCGGTACGCACTGCCCGCCTCGCGCGATACACGATAGCGGCTCGATGCCGCTACCCCCGTCAGGAGGGAAGCAATCTCCATGGATATCGGTATCGGGGTTCGCGTCCGGGTCACACCAGAAAACGACATCCCACGGTTCGGTTGTGCACCCATGGACGGCCATGAGGGCGCCGAGACCAAGGGCACCAGCGATGCTGGCCGTCAGATACGCGCCACGATATCGATCAAAAAGCATGGTCGACTTCCTCTTCCAGATCCTTCGAGCCTTATTGTGAAATGACAAAAGTGACACCAGCCGAAGCCAAGAACCTGCCACCATTCCAGACGGGGGTGGCGCTGTTGGGAGTTTGGATCGAGATCGACGTTTGCCTGAGCATCGAGGAAACGTCTCCGAACAAGCGAATCGAGACGGGCCCTGCGATCTTGTATCGAGCCCCGATGCCGATCCCGACGCCCGGAATCACTTCGCTCTCCCTGTCAGGCAAGTAGGGCGGGGGGTCGGCCATGTCGTACTGGATGACGTTCAAGCTCGCCAACACGCACGTGTCCAGCCACCTCCACGATACGCAGGGTCCAGCGACACCACTCAAGATGAATGCGTCGATCGGGCGATCCTCCACCGACCCGACAGACCACGCTCCCCGGACGCCAGCCGTTACGGAAAAGGTTTCTCGACGATACCAGCCGGCCAGCGAAGCACCCAGCGCTGGCGACGGTAGAGCACCCGCCACCAGCGTGGGGCCACCCTCGACGCTGAACAGACCGCGGCCTGTCGGTGCGCTCAGAGGGCCCACCTTCTCCCGGACAACGACGGGCTTCTCTTTCGGCTCCCTGACGATCGTTCCACGAGGAGGGGCCTCCCGGGGTGGCGGTGGCGGAAAGTTCAATTCGACGAAAATCGGCTTCCCCGAAACGCACGCGACGGTTTCCTTGACATCCCTGCGTTCCGGCAGACTTGCGACCACGTCGATCTTGCCGGGGGGTACAAAGGTCCAGAACGCCCCCTCGCTCCTACCGACGTTACTGCCGCCAATCATGACGTTTGCGTTGACGTCGCTGGTCATGACATCGAGGCGACAGACGCGCTTTCGGACACGCTCGTAAGCCTCGAAGAATTGCCTGCGTTCGGCGCTGGATGCGCCGGCAGCCTCGCTCACGGCTGCATGCAACGCGCGTGCAATGACGATGTCGTTCTCCGGCGTTTGCTGGAACATCGAGAGGACGAGCCCGAGTCGCCCGAGAAGACGGGGATCCAGCTTGAGGTTGAGAGCGCCCTCGTAGGCATCAGCGGCGTCGTTCAGGCGACCCGCCGCGAGGGCACGGTCTCCGCTCTCCACGAGAGCCTTGAATCTCGCTTCCTCCTGCTGGCTGAGGCGCGCATTTGCGCGAGCTGCGCGGGACGTCTTGGGCTCGGTCGTCTGCACGGCAGAGGGAGACGGCGTACCCTTCTCGTCTTCTGCCGCCTCACAGGGTACGGACAGCGAGAAAACGAGCAGGGTCGCGAGGGCGGCAGATCTCGACACGGGACGAGCATCCTACACACGCGGACGAACCCTCGGGAAGGAGGTTTGTGCACGGACGAACCTCACGAGCAGCCCTTGTGTGCGCATCGTCCGCGTGAGACTGCCGTCAACTCCAGGTGATACGGTTGACCACATCACATCCTGGAAGCCCCCGTGGGTTCGTCCAAGGACAACGGTCCTTCAGGGAGATGAAGGCTTGGGAGCTTCCGCAGCCAGGCGGCGCAGATACTCGGCAAGTCCAGACCCGGCGGGATCGAGAGATCCCTCGGCGCCGGGGCGGCCAGGAGGGGTGAAATTGCCGCGGGAGGATCAGGGAACAATCTTCACAAGGAAGCCGCTCCCCGGATACTCCGACGGCGCTTGCATCTGCGACACGCCGTTGAAATCGAGCGTCGACTCGAAGTAGCCCGCGACGAAGATGTTGCCTTGCGGGTCCACGGCGATGTCGGAGGCGTCCTGCTGGCTCTCCGTGCCGGAGAGCGCGGTGCTGTAGAGGTGGTTTCCTGAGGGATCGAGCTTGACGACGTAGGAGTCCCCCCACCAGGAGCCGTCCGGGTTGTCCAGGATCCCTCCGCCGAAATCGAAGGGACCGATGAATTGGCCCGTGAAGGCCACGTTGCCTACCGGGTCGACCGCGAGATCCTTGAAGTACCTCGCTCCCCCCTCGAACTCGTCCAGGGACTTGAACTGCCTCGCCCACATCTGCGCGCCCGAGGCGCCGCTGAATTTCGCGACGTGGATATCCTTCAGCGCATACCCATTGCTCGGCAGGCCCGCGGCGAGGATGGTGCCCTCGGCATCAAAGGCGACGCCGGACATGTCCGTGTCGACCGGGACGCTGAAGAGCGTGTTTCCCGCGGCGTCGAGCTTGACCAGGAATCCATAGGTCGAACCCGGCAGGGGACCCTTGCCGAAATCGGGCTGCCCCTCGCGTAACCCCACGATGGCCACTTCGCCTGCCAGGTTGACCGCGATGGCCCACGGAAACACCTTGTCGGCGTCCGCGAGGGTCGTGATCCTCTTGCTGAAGATGTGCTCTCCGCCGGGACCGTATTTCGCGAGGAAGAGGTTATAGTCGAGATAGAGGTAGCCGTCGCCGAAATCGATGCCGTCGGGATCGATGCCCGTGACCAGCACGTTCCCGGCTGCGTCCGCTGCGAGGTAACGGCGACTGTACTCGACGCCGTCCCCGAGCCCGATGATCTTGGCCCACAGGCCGTGGCCCGAGCCGTCGAGCTTGGCCACGAAAGAATACCCCGCGAATCCGACGTCGAGGGTCACGCCGTCGAGGTCGAGCTTTTTGCCGGAGATGCCGCTCAGGAGCAGATTGCCGTCGCCGTCGGTGGCGAGCCTGTCGACGCGTGTCTTCCCATCGCCACCAAATGCTTTGGCGTAGAGGATCTGGCCCTGTGCATCGAATTTCGCCAGGAACATCGCGCTGGGCGCCGGCGGGACGAGCGGGCCCAATCCGAGATCAACCGTTTGGTGGAAGACCCCCGCCACGTAGACATTGCCTGCCTTGTCCACGGCGACCTGCTGGCCCTCGTAGTCGGCAGGCAGCTTCTTGCTCCACGCCATGACGCCGGGATTGCTGGTGCCGCCGTCGCCGCCTTGTCCGCCTTGTCCACCGTCGCCGCCTTGGCCACCGTCGCCGCCTTGTCCGCCCGCTCCGCCTTGCCCGCCCGCGCCGCCTTGCCCACCGGCGCCGCCTTGTCCCTCGGGGGTTCCTTGTCCGCTGGTGCCGCCGCATGCGGTCGCCAGGACGAGGCACGCCATGCCGAGGGCACGGATCCCCGGCAAGACCAGACGAAGGCTCTTTGAATTCGTACGAAAGGAAGTCACGTGATTTGCTCCTGTCGATGCGCTGGCGTCGACGACTCCGCCGCGTCAGGGGACTCGGCAGGCGTAGCGCCCCAGAGGCCCGGGGAGAATGCACGTTGGCACCCGACGGCCGTGCAAAAATTCACAGCCCAGGGACGGGGACGATCTCGCGCTTCGTCGCCGCGCTTTCGCGTGCCGTTATGGCTGACCGTGCGCTCGAGGTGATGGACGGGATTGTCTGAGAGCGCGAGGATACGCTCTTGCGTCCCACGGGCCGGGGAAAACGCACGCGCCCCCCCGGGTCATGCTCCGAAGCGACCCGTCTCATCGATCGGGGCGCCCGTTCTCGGTGTGCTTCCTCAGGCGGTGACGCCAGCTCCTCCCTTCACTTGCTCATGAGGAAATCGAACTGATCGTTTTCCTTGGCGCCTACGACCCTCAGGCCCAGGCACGCCGTCGGGCCCGTGTAGTGTGCGAAGTGATAGTAATTCACGTTCGGCGTCGTGATATACTTGTAAAAGTATCCCCCCGAGAGCGGGAGATAATCCCAATCCGACCCGTAATACTTCGGGTCCGGACAGTTGCTGCTGTTCTTGGCCTTCACGATGCCGAACTCGGGCCCGGCCCACTGGGAGGCGATCTGTCCATTGGAGACGACGGTCACCGTGTGGTCGCCGATGGCCGTGCCGCAGATCTTCCCCGTCCACTGGGTCAGCCCCGTCCAGTAGGCGGAGTAGTTGTATCGCTCGCCGGCATCGAAACAAATCCCATACCACCAGGTGGGGGGCTGGTAGCAGCTCGCCAACTCGAACGAGGCGTACGTGGCCGGCGTTTTGTCGAGGCGCTCGAAGACGGTCGGGTAGTTCGAGGGCGCGGCAGCCGCCAGCGCGTCGTTATCACAGGCGATATCCGCGGCGAGCGTCTGGATGCCGCCGCTCGGAGCCTTGAGCGATTCCTCCAGCGCGCGTTTGGCCCAGCCCTGCTGCTCCTTGGCGCCGGCCGTGATCGAGCCGCGGAGCGCCTCAGGCACGGGCGTGCCCGGCTCCGACAGGGCGTAGAACAGATCCCCGTGCTTGACGTCCTCGCCGAGCTTCTCGCCCAGGTGGGTGAAGACGGACGGGCGCATCGTTTCCATGCTCTCGATCACCAGCGAGCCGCGCTCCGTGTCGCCCTCGCTGAAGGTCGAGACGAACGTGAGGGTGTGGCCCGAGGCGACCTCGAGGACCGCGAGCTGCTCCATCGACGAGCCCTGCTGGCCGGTGGAGTCCTGAGAATCTCGAGCCGCTTCGGTTTCGAGGTCGACCTCCTGCGTGTCGAGGGCGCACCCGCCGAGCAGGAGACTGCCGAGGAAGAGACTCGCGAACGAGTATTTCATGAGCGTCCCTCTCCGCGCGGCGCGCGTCCCCGCCGGGGAAGCGGCATCTTTTTCATTCTTGCTGGAGCCGTGGCCGCCGTCGGCGATGAGAGCAGTGAGGTGCGTCGACATGGTTCCTACTCCGTTCATCTATGGCTTGTCGGGGAACATTGCGTTCCCGTGTGACCTCATTGCAACCGACGTGCCGGCGCGGGGAGCGCGTGAAACGCAGGGAGCAAAGCTCATGTGTGTTATGCGGACGATACAATGATACGCAGGCATAACGCTGAGGTGTCACGATGGCGTGACGGCGCGGCCGCGCGGCTTGGGCCATCCTCCCGCGCAGTCGCGACCTCGCACCCGCGCCCAGGCGTCACCCAAGATCCCGGTTGCACAACCTCTGGGAAGCCGTGGGCGACCTCTAGGAGGCCGTGGGCGACCTCCGGGAAGCCGTGGGCGACGTCTGAGAAGCCGCGGGCGACGTCTGAGAAGCCGCGGGCGACGTCTGAGAAGCCGCGGGCGACGTCTGAGAAGCCGCGGGCGACGTCTGAGAGGCAGCAGGCGACCTCTGGGAAGCCGCGGGCGCGTCTCTGAGAAGCCGCGGGCGATCTCTGGGAAGCCGCGGGCGACCTCCGGGAGGCCGTGGGCGACGTCCGGGAAGCCGCGGGCGCGTCTCTGAGAAGCCGCGGGCGCGTCTCTGAGAAGCCGCGTGCGACCTCTGGGAAGCCGCGTGCGACCTCCGGGAAGCCGCGGGCGTGTCTCTGAGAAGCTGCGGGCGACCTCCGGGAAGCCCCCGCCGGATCACGGAACCCGCGCGGCATGGCTCCAACCCTGCGCGCGGCCTCTCAAACTCAGTGCGCCGCGTACCACGCCGCCCAGGTGGTCCAGAGGTGCACCTGGTGGGCCGGCTCCCCGAAGCCATGCGGCTCGCGGGGGTAGCGGTGGAAGCGCACCTCGCAGCCGATGTCGGTCAGGGCGCGGTAGAGCAACCAGCCGTTGATGGGGGGCACGCGCGTGTCCTCGTCGCCGTGCGCGATCAGCGTCGGGGTCGCCACGTTGCTCACCGAGCGCAGCGGGTTCGAGTCGGCGAACTCCTCGGGCTGCTTCCAGGGATTGCCGCGGAACTCCCATTGCGCGGCTTCTCCGTGGTTGATGTCCGAGTGCGCATACTGCGCCACCACGTCCACGACCCCCGCGCCCACCAGCGCGGCCCGGTAGCGGCGCGTATGGCCGATGGTCCACGCCGTGACGAACCCGCCCCAGGACCAGCCGCCATAATAAAGCCGCTGCGGATCGACACGTCCGGCCTTGATGAGCGCGTCCACGCCGCTCTCGATGTCGGCGAACTCGACCTCGCCGAGCCGGCCCCGGTTCGCCGCATAAAAGGCCTGCCCATACCCAAAGCTGCCGCGGTAGTTCGGGCGCAGCACGGAATAACCGCGCGCCGCCATGTAGTGCGCGAAGGGGCTGAACCCGTCCTGGCTCACGTCGTCCGGCCCGCCGTGCGGGTAGACCAAAAGCGGCGCAGGCCCCGCGCCCGCGTGCGGCGAGACCGTGAGAACACCCTCGATCTCCTGGCCGTCCGCGTTCTTCCAGCGCACCACCTCGCTCTTCGCGAGCGTCCATCCCCCGACGCGCGACGCTTGCGGCGCGACCACCTGCAGCGCGCCGGTTTGCAGGTCGACCACCGTCGGCGCATGGGGATCGGTCGGCGCGGACGAGAGCGTCGCCGCAAACCGCCCCGATCGGTCCGTGGTGCCCAGGGGGCTGAGGATACGCGTCGTCCGGCCGAGCTGGGTCGGGCTGCCGCCCGCGGCCGGGACACGCACGAGCTTGGTCCCGGTCCGCTCGGCGACGAGCAGCGTCAGGTTCCGGCTGTCGCCCGACCAGGCGAAGCTCGTGATCGTCGCGTCGAGCTTGTCCGCCACGTCCCAGGATCGCCCGCTCGTGGCCTCGTACACGTGGAGCGCGTTGAGCATCGAGAGCGTGTTCTTTCCGCTGTGCACGGCCAGGTGGCGCCCGTCCGGCGACCACGCGAGGTGACCGAGCGGCCGCGGCTCCCGGGTCAACTCGCGGACGAGGGCCCCGTCGGCGGCGCCGAGGATGCGCACCGAGTGCGAGATGGCCACGTCATGGGGCTCCGCCGACGGCGAGGTGATCACCGCGAACGTCCGCCCGTCCGGCGACCAGCGGAACGTGATCACGTTCTCCTTGCCCGACGTCACCCGCCGCGGGGCCTTGTCGCCGCGCACCATCACCCAGAGCTGCGACGACCGGAAGTGGCTGGCCTCGTCGACCACGCCGCCCTTGCGCCAGGCGGCCGTCTTTTCAGCCTCGGTGAGCGGCGGCGCGGCCGTGAAGGCAATCGCGCGGCCGTCGGGCGAGAAATCGTAGTCCTCGAGGTCCAGCTCGCCCAGGTCGAGCACCTCGGCCTCGCCGCCATCGAGCGGGAGCACGTGGATCTTGCGCCCCTTGCCCTGCGCGCGCACGAAGGCGAGGGCGCGGCCGTCCGGCAGCCATCTCGGGTTTCCGACGGATGTTTCGGCCCGCGTGAGCTGCCGGGGCGTCCCGCCCGCGCGCCCCACCACCCAGAGCTGCGCCTCGGATTTCCAGCCGCCGGACGTGTCGTTGTCCGAGGGCTGCGCGTCCGGGTCGAGCCGCGACGTTCGGACGACGTAGGCGACCTGCTGCCCGTCCGGGGAGATGCTGACGGCCTGGATACGCGGCAGGGACGCGACGTCCACCGCGAGCGGGCGCGTCTCGGCATGCGCCTCCGCCGGGAGCGTGGGCACGGGGGCCGGCGCGGAGGCGGCGGGCGCGGCGGGCGTGGTCCACGGGGGCAACGCGGCCGCGCTCGGGGAGGTGGGGGCCGTGGAGGTCGCGGAAGGCGTGGCGGGGTCCGGGGCGGTCGCCGCGCCGCAGCCGAGGAGGGCGAGAGCCAGGACCAGGAAGGACGAAACGCGCGTGCGCATGGGGGACGGACGCTAGCACGCCCCCGAGGCCCCCCGCGCGGGCTCACACGCGCAAGAGCAGGAGCGTGACGAGGTAGACGAGGTAGCCGAGGACGAAGAAGGCGCCTTCCCTGCGCGAGACCATGCGGTCCGAGAGGAAGACCGGGACGCAGAGGACGGCCACGCCCACCGCGAGGGGGATGTCGATGAGCAGGACGGCTTGATCGACGAGGATGCCGCTCGGCGAGGCGACGCAGGTGGCGCCGAGGATGAAGAGGATGTTGAAGATGCTGCTGCCGAGGAGGTTGCCGACCGCGATGTCCCGCTCGTCCCGGAGGGTGGCGATGAGCGTGGTGGCGAACTCCGGCGCGGAGGTGCCGATGGCGACGATGGTCAGGCCGATGATGGCGTCGGAGACGCCGAGCGCGCGCGCGATGTCGACGGCGCCCTGCACGAGGAGGTCGGCGCCGACCAGGATTACGATGAACCCGACGACGAGCATCGCCACGTCGCGGAAGCGAGCGAGGGTCCGCGCCCGCCGGGAGACCACGACGTCGGACACCTCGGACGCCGCGGGTTGCGTGGGGTCGGGCGCGCGGCGCGCCATGCGCAGGAGCACGACGGTGTAGACGAGCGAGCTGAGGAGCATCAGGCAGCCCTCGAAGCGGCTCAGCACGCCGTCGAGGGCCATCACGAACATCGCGACCGCGGCGGCGATCATCACCGGCAGGTCGAGCCGGATGCTGAGCGCCTGCAGCGGCAGCGGCTTGATCCACGCGCTCAGCCCGAGGATGAAGAGGATGTTGAAGAGGTTCGTGCCGGCGATGTTGCCGACGGCCAGCGTCCCGGCGCCCTCCCAGCTCGCCGCGATGCCCACGGCGAGCTCGGGCATGCTCGTCCCCACGGACACGACGGTCAAACCGATCACCATCGGCTCGAGGCCGAGGACCCGCGCGAGCCGCGAGGCCCCGCGGAGCACGAGCTCGGCACCCACGACCAGGAGGACGAGGCCGCCGACGAAGATGGCCCACGCGTAGACGCCCACGGGCGCTCGTGATCAGCCGGCCGTCGCGCGCACGATCAGCACGTCGCTCGGCAGCGTGGAGAGCAGGCGCATGGCCACGCTGCCGAGGAGGGCGCCCAGGATCCCGGTGCGGCCGGCGGTGCCGAGCACGACGAGGTCGATCCCACGGGTATGGGTGAGATCGGACAGGAGCACGCCGGGGTCGCCGTATTCGCAGATCAGCGGGATGGCGTGGCCCGACCCGGTCTTCGCGTGGAGGTTCTCGAGGAACGCCTGCCCCTCGTCGAGCGCCCGGTGATGCGCCGCATCGCGCGCGGAGATCCGGTCGTCGATGTGTCCTTCGAAGAACACGTCGTAGGCGTAGAAGAGGCTGAGCTTCGCGCTCGTCGGGAGCAGGGCGAACGCCGTCGGGAGCGCGTCGCGGGAGCTCTCGGAGTAGTCGGTCGTGAGCATCACGTTCCGGTAGGCTTCGTGGGGCCGCGACTTCACGACGAGCAGCGGGACCCGGGTCTTTCGTACGATCTGCTCGACGGTGTTGCCGAGGAGCATGCGCCCGAGCGTCTCGCCGCGCGCCACGCCGGTGACGAGGAGATCGGGCTTCACCCGCTCGATGGCCCCGAGGACGACCGACGCCGGATCCCCTTGCTCCACCACCATGTCGACGTGGACCTTTGGGTCCTTGGGCATGTCGGCGCGGATCTGCTGCAAGGCGAGCTGCGCGGGGGTGAGCGTCTGGCGCCACGAGGGGAGGTCCGTCACCTGCGTCGACTCCTCGACCGCATGCACGACCGTGAGGCTCGCGTGCCACGTGGAGGCGAGGAGGACCGCGCGGTCCAGGGCACGATCACATCGGCAGCTCAGGTCGGTCGCGAGGAGGATCTTCTTGCTGGTCACGGCGTCTCCATCGTTTGTGGTGCAACGACTTTAACGAAACACGTCCGGGACGGCAACAGGCCGAGGAAGGTTTTCCCGCGTGCCTGCACATCGGCGTTCGTCCGGGCAGCGCGTGACGCCCCTTCGGCCGGTCATCTCCTGCTACCCTCCACCTCCCCTCGATGCCCGGCCCGACCGCCCCCGACGATCCTTCCGCCGCGCTCGCCGCGCGCCTCTGCAAGGTCGTCCCCGCGCTCGCCGACCTCGCCATGCGCACCGCCCTCGTCCTGCGCACCCTCGAAGACGCCGGCCCCCCCACCGCCGCCCGCGCCCTCGACGAGATCGCCTCCCGCGCCGAACAGACGGAAGCCCCCGCCCGCGAGGTCCTCGCCGCCCTCCTCCCGCTCCTCGGCGACCCCCTTCACGCCGGCTTCGTCGGCGCCCTCCGCGTCGTCGCCAAGGACGCCTCCCTCCTCGCCCTCGCCCGCCTCCTCCGCCGCAAAGCCAGGCACGCCGAATCCCAGGCCACCCCGCCGATCGAGCACCGCGGCATCGCCCTCGAACCCGGCGGCCGGCCCCTCTCCCTCGGCGAGCGCCGCGCCCTCGCGCGCAAGCCCTCCCGCGGGATCCTCGACAAACTCCTCGCCGACCCGCATCCGCGCGTCATCGAGAACCTGCTCGCCAATCCACGCCTCACCGAGGACGACGTCGTCCGTATCGCGGCCAAGCGCCCGCAAAAGCCCGAAATCGCCTCCGAGGTCGCGCGCTCCGCGCGCTGGATGGCCCGCGCCCGCGTGCGCATGGCGCTCGTCCTGAATCCCGGCACGCCCCCCGAGCTCTCCGTGCCCGTCCTCTCGCAGCTCCTGCGCCACGAGCTCGCCGACGTCGCCGAGTCGACCCAGGTCCCCGCCGTCCTTCGCTCCGCCGCCCTCGACCTGCTCGCGCGCAGGCCTCCGCTGCCGCCCGATCCCAACGGCGGCGCTTCGATGCAATGACCTGGTAACGGGGGAGTCCGATGGTTTAACCTCCCCGAATGGAGGTCGTATCCCTCTCCCCGCTGCCGGTCGCCTCGATGATCTGGCAGTCCGGACCCGGCGCCTGGACGCTCACGTTCGTCGCCAAGGCGACGTGCCAGATCCAGCCCGGAAAATCGCCCCTCGCCCCGACCCAGGAGCCGGTGCACGAGGAGGACTCCCACTGGGACGACGACGACGCCCGGAGCCTCTTCGCCGCGAGCGACCTCGCCCCCCTCAAAGCGCGCATCGACGTCATGCTCGTCGGCTCCGCGTTCGCGCCGCAAGGACAACCCGTCCGCTCGCTCTTCGCGCGCCTCATCGTCGGCGACCTCGACAAATCGATCGAGGTCCACCAGGACCGCACCTTCACCGCCGAGGGCGCCCTCGTCGAGGGCCAACGATTCTCCCGCATGTCGCTCGCGTACGAGCGCGCCGCGGGCGGGGCCGATACCACGAACCCCGTCGGCGTGCGCCTCGACGTCCGCGACTCCTTCGGCCGCATGAAGCTGCCGAACCTCCAGCCGCCCGGCCTGCTCGTCAGCTCCCCGAGCCCCCCCATCGCGCCCGTCGGGTTTGGCCCGGTCGCCCCGGGCTGGCCCCTCCGCCGCGGAAAGCTCGGCCGGTATGCCGCGAGCTTCACCCCGCATTCCCTCATCGCGGCCCCCTTGCCCGAGGACCTCGATCGTTCGTTCTTCAATGCCGCGCCCGGCGACCAGCAGCTCGCCGAGCTCGCCGAGGACGCGCGCATCGTCCTCGAAAACATGCACCCGCAAATCCCCCGCCTCGTCACGAACCTGCCGGGCCTCCGCCCCCGCGCCGTGCTCGAAGGCCGGGGCGGCGCGCACGTCCTGCCCTTGGCCTGCGATACGCTCTGGATCGACACCGACCGCCAGCTCGCGACGTTGACGTTCCGCGGGCGCATTCAGCTCGAGCGCCTCGAAGAGCCCGGCCGCATCGTGGTGACGCTCGAAGAGGCCACGAATGTCGTCGCCATCGCGCCGGCCCTCCCCGGGAGGCCCGTGAACCCGGAGACGCTCATTCCTCCGCCGCCCAAGCCGCGCGCCGCGACGATGACGATGATCGCGGCCGACGACGAGGGAATCGATACCGTCATTCCCACGGATCTGCGCGGGGGGGCGGCGCCGCGGCAGACAGGCGCGCTCCCGTTCGTGAAGGCCGCCGCGCCGGCGCATACCATCGCCGACGAACGCACGACGCAATCGGGCGGGCTTCCCTTTGCGGCCGCGGGCGCGCCGCCGGTGCAGCCCCGGGCGATATGGGACGAGCGGACCACGCCCTCGGGCGGGCTGCCGTTCGCCAAGCCCGGCCAGAATGCACAATCCTGGTCCCCCGTGCCGCCCGCGCCGCAAGCGCCACAAGCGCCACAAGCGCCACAGACGCCGCAAGCGCCGCCTCCGCCCCCGGCGCGCAGCTCGTCGCCTGGCTTCCGTGCGCAGAGTATGCCCGGGCAGCCGCCCGCGGCGCCGCCGTCGCCCGTCGTGGCCCCCGTCGTGGCCCCCGCGCCGCCCGCGCCCGTGCAGCCGCCGCCGCCCGTCCCGCGCGGTTCGCAGCCGGGCGGCG
>NZ_JARZHI010000085.1:0-38416 GCF_029946465.1 Polyangium sorediatum | reverse complement strand
CGGTCGCACCACCGCCTGCCGCGCCACCACCTGCTGCGCCGCCGCCTGCTGCGCCGCCTGTCGCGGCAGCGCCGCCTCCCGCAGCGCCGCCGCGTCCCGGAGGGTCCACGGCCGGCACGCCTCCCCCGCGTCCCACCGCGGCGCCCGCGCCTGCCACGACGCGATCGGTGCCTCCGCCCGCCGCGCCTTTCCGCGCGAGCGAGCGCCCGCCGGCTCCGCAAGCGGCGGATACGGCGGAGCTCGATCGACTTCGCGCGGAGCTTGCGCGGAGCAAGGACGAGCTTACGCGGAGCAAGGACGAGCTCGCGCGGAGCAAGGACGATCTCGCGCGGAGCAAGGACGATCTCGCGCGTAGCAAGGACGAGCTCACGCGCAGTCGTGACGAACTCACGCAAACGAAGGACGCGCTCACGCACGCGCAGGGGGAGTCCGCGCGTCGCGAAGGTGATCTGCCGCGGTTCCAGCAAGAGGTCGAGTCGCTCCGGGCCGAGCTCGCGCGGACCCGCGACGAGAGCACGCGCCTCGACCAGGAGCTTCAAACCTCGCGCGTGAACACGTCGCGGCTCGAAGCCGATCTCGCCAAGGCGAGCGAGGGATCGGCCGACGTGGTGCGGCTCAAGCGCGAGGCCGAGGAGCTCAAAGCAAAGCTCTCCGCGGCCATCGCGGCGACGGCGAGCATGCAAGGCGGAGGCGGCCTGACGGGCACGGCGGCGCTCACCGCCACGTCGCGCCTCGGCGGCGTGTCGAGCCGCGAGTTCCTCGATCTGCGCGAGGCCCTGAACAAGAAGGACAAGGAGATCCTCGCCCTGCGCGAGCAGGTCTCGCAGCGGGACAAGGAGCTCATCGAGCTGCGGGATCAGGCGCTCGTGCTGGAGCGCGAGAAGGCCGATCAGCTCGATCGCATGATCGAGTTCGAAGGCTCGCGCGAGCAGAGCGACGCCGAGCTGAGCAAGCTGCGCGACGATCGCGCGGCCCTCGAGCAACGCGTGACGAACTTCCAGATGCTGCTCGAGCGCGTCGAGGAGAAGCTCGCGACGCGCGACGCGGAGCTCGCAGCCGCGCGGCTCGATCGAGAGGCCGCGATCGCGATGCGCGAGGAGCAGCTCCGGACGTCGAGCGAGACGCTCGCGCAAGCGATCTCCGACGCGGAGGCGCGGACGCGCGCGAGCGAGGCCGAGCGGCTCGGCAAGGAGCACGCAGCGGCGATCCAGAAGCTCGGCGAGGAGCACGCAGCGGCGATCGCGAAGCTGCGCGACGCACACGCGGCCGAGATCGGTGATCTCAGCGCGGAGCAGGGCGCAGAGCTCGGCAAGGCGCGCGAGGAGCACGCGGCGGAGATCACGAAGCTCGGCGAGGAGCACGCGAGGGCCCTCGAAGCGGCGAGCGCGGACAAGGCGCAGGCGATCGCAGAAGCATCACGCGCGGCCGATGAGCGGCTCGCGGCGCGTGAGCAAGAGCTCAAGGACGAACACGCGCACGCCCTGGGGGATCTCGAAGCGCGGCACGCGGCGGCGATCAAGAGCGCCGAGGAGGCCACGCGGAAGGCCGTCGCGGAGCAGGAGGAGCGAACGCGCGCGATCGATGCGGCGCGCGCCGCGGAGGCAGAGGAAGAGCGCGAGGTCCGAAAGCGCGCGCTCGCCGAGCAGGAGACGACCCTGCGCGCCGCCGCGGCCGAGCTCGAAGCGCGCATCACCGCGCTCGGGGCCGAGCTGGAAGAGGCCCGCAGCGCGATCGAGGCGGCGCGTCGGGACGAGGGCACGGTCCGCGCGGATCTTGCGGCGCGCGTGGCCGACGTCGCGCGGCTCGAAGAAGAGCTCAAGAAGCGGGAAGAGGAGCGCGACACGCTCGCCGCCGAGAAGGCGACGCTCGTGGCCGACGCCGTGAACGCCGCGTCGCGCCTCTCGCGCGTCCGGGCGCGCTGGGACGAGGACAAGCTCGCGCTCGGACGCGCGCGCGAGTCGCTCCTGCAGGCCGTGGAGCGAATCCAGGACGTCGAGTCGCGCTCGATCGACGCGGAGTGAGCCGAGCGGCCGCGCGGCCGCTCAGCTCGATTTCGCGCGGAAGGCCTCCGGCAGGAGCGCCGCGAGCGACGTCATCCGCGAGAGCCCATCCCGGTCGGCGACCGCCATCCGGATCGGCAGGTCCTCCGCGAACTCGGCGAGCGTCTGCCGGCACATGCCGCACGGCGCGCCGATCGCCGGGCTCTCCACGCCCGGCCCGAGCTTCGACGTCCCCGGCGTCACCACCGTGAGCGCGATCGGAGCCCGCTCGCCCGCGGCGACCATCTGCACGATCGCGGATCGCTCCGCGCAGATCGAGAGCCCGTACGACGCGTTCTCCACGTTGCAACCGGTGAAGATCCGACCCGACGCGGTGAGCACCGCGGCGCCGACCTGGTAGGCCGAGTACGGCGCGTGCGCGCGTGTTTGCACGTCGAGCGCGGCGCGCTCGAGCGCCGCCCAATCGATAGTCGTCTGCAGATCGGTCAAGCCGCTCCTCCTCGCCAGCTCCCACCGCCGGTGATCGCCGCGCCAACCTTCTTCACCCAGGCCGAGAGCAGGGCCGTGAACCGGTCGCGCGAATCGCGCGCGGTCGCCTCGACCTCGGCGTGATCGAGCGGCGTCGGGCTCAGGCCCGCCGCGAGGTTCGTGATGCACGACATCGCCCCGCAGCGCACGCCCATGTGCCGAAGCGCGATGACCTCGTGCACCGTGCTCATTCCGACCGCGTCCGCGCCGAGCGTCCGCAGCATCGCGATCTCGGCCGGCGTCTCGTACGACGGACCGAGCAAGCCTGCGTAGATGCCCTCGTGGATCGGCACGCCCGCGTCCGCCGCCGCCTCGCGCGCGAGCGCCGCGATGCGCCGATCGTAGGCGTGCGTCATGTCGGGGAAGCGCGGACCGAGGGCGGCTTCGTTCGGCCCGACGAGCGGGTTCTGGCCTGTGAGGTTCAGGTGATCACGGAGGAGCATCAGGTCCCCGGGCTGGAACGTGGGCCTCGTACCGCCGGCAGCGTTCGTCAAGAGCGCCGCGCGACACCCGAGCCGCGCGAGCAGCCGCGCGCCGAACACCGCGCGCTCGGGCGCGTGGCCCTCATAGAGGTGCACGCGGCCTTGCAGGCAGGCGACCGGCACGCCGTTCGCGAGGCCGATCCAGAGCTTGCCCGCATGTCCGACGACGGTCGACACGGGCATGAACGGGATTTCGCTGTAGGGGAGCACGACGTGCTCCTCGAGGCGCTCGGCCCACGCGCCGAGCCCCGAACCGAGCACCACGCCGACCACCGGGGTGAGCGGGCTCTTCGATCGGATGACGGCGACGGCTTCGTCGAGGTGGGAGATCAGGCTCATTTGTCGGAGGGTAGTACAGGCCGACGGGCGGAGGAAACGTTTGCCCGCGGCCGTCGGGCCGTCCGTCCTTTCCTTCGTCGCTTCGAGAAGGGTGCAGGGTTCGGGCGTCCGTGATAGGGTGCGCGCCCTCCTGCGACGTCGAGGGGCTCACGCGCCCAACCTCGCGCGTAGCCCGCTCCTCCAGAAGCTTCCCAAGGTGAATCCGATGAGCACGTTCGAAGAGTTCCTCAAGGCCAAGGCGATCAACCCGCGCAGGATCCTCGCGGCGTCCCAGAAGATCGAGAAGCTGCGCCCCGAGGATCGGGCGATCCGTCTGACCAAGCGCCTCGCCCGCAAGAGCGAGGACGGCGCGAAGAAGAAGGAAGGGCTCAAGAAGCCCCGCAGCGGCCGCCCCGTGACGGACCGCGCGATCGCGTCGGCGCTCGCGGGCAAGCCCGTCAGCGGCCCGAGCAAGACGCGCATCCTCCGCGCGGTCAACCACATCCTCGAGCAGAAGAAGCAGGAGAAGGTCGACCTCAAGGCGCTCTTCCCCGGCGAGAAGAAGGCCGCCGCGGCCTGAGTGACGAGGCGGGGGTGAGGCTTCGGGAGACGAAGCTTCGCCCCCGAATTTTTTCGAAGGGTGCGTCGCGGACGGCGCTCGGGCCGTCCGTCACAGATCGCCCAGGCGCCTCCGAGCGGACTTGCGCGAAGAGAGGTCGAGCAGGTCGGCGGTGACGAGGGCGACGGTCAATCCCACGGCGATGTAAAGCATGGGCCGACGTTGAGGCCGGCCGCGGGAAATGGACAAATTTCGTGCAAAAGGGCAGGCGGGTGAATGTGGCCCCGCCGCCGCGCAACGGAGCCCTTCGTGTACCCCGTGGCGCTGCCGCGCGCGATCCCCTCGCTGGTCTCGGCGCGCCGCATCATCCCCTCTGCGTCGTTTTTCGCATGGCCGAGCGCGAGCCTGGCCACCCGGGCCTTCGTGGACAGCGTCGACGACGTAGACGAGCTCGTCCGGCGTGCCCGGAGCGGGGACAGGGGCGCGTTCTCGGCGCTCTACCGGATGCACCGGGAGGCCGTGGCGCGGCTCGTGTTCCGCATGCTGGGACGCGCGAGCGACATCGAGGACGTGGTGCAGGAGGTCTTCCTGCAGGTGCACCGGAGCCTCGGCGACTTCCGCGGGCAGTCGAAGTTCTCCACGTGGATCCACCGCATCACGGTGAACGTGGTGCTCATGATCCGCAGGGCCGAGCGCAGCCGTCCGGTGTTCGCCGACGAGCCGCTCGCGACCGATAACGAGCGGGACGCGGGCCTCTTGCCCGACGAGGAGGCCACGCTGCGGCGCCGGCTTGCCGCGTTCAAGCGGCTGCTCGATCGGATCTCCGAGAAGAAACGTACGGTGTACGTGCTGCATGACATCGAAGGCTTGGCGCCGGCGGAGATCGCGACGATCGTGGATGCGCCCGTGTTGACCGTCCGGACGAGGTTGTTTTACGCGCGGCGCGAGCTCGCCGAGCTCATGCGGGAGGAGCCTGCGCTCGCGCAGCTCGTGGATGAAATCGGGGGCTTGGGGGCGCAACTCGGCGCGTCCGAGCGGAGCCCCCAGGCGTCGAATGCTCTTCCGGCGGAGGGGAAAGCCACGTGAGCGACAACGACCCCGGCACGCGCGCCCTCGAGGTGATGCGCGGCGCGCTCGCCGACGAGAGGCCGCCCGCGCTGCCCTGGGATGCGATCGAGCAGAAGCTCGACGAGCGCATCGATCAGGAGGAGCAAGCACGCGCATCCCGCGCGCTCCCTCGCATCGGGCGCGGCGCACGGATCGGCCTCGCGCTTTGCGCGGCCGCCGCGGCGGTGATCGCCGTCGCGAGCTTCGGCGCGCGATCGAAGCACGAAGCGCCCGCCGGGTTTGCCGTCCGGTGGCGCGCGCCCGAGACGATCGCGTTTCTCCCGGGCAGCGAGTCCGAGCGGGATCTCGCGCTCCTTCGCCCCGGGGACGGCGTCGAGGCCGGCGAGGCGCCGCTCACGCTCGTGCAACGTGGGATCGTCCGCGTCACGCTCGCGCCCGGCGCGCGTGCGACCGTCGTCGCAGCGGCCACCGAGGCCGGTGATGCGCTCGTCCTCGGCCTCGAACGAGGTTCCTTGCGCGCCGACGTCACGCCCCGAAAAACCTCCGCGGGCCTCGTCGAGACCTTCGCCGTCGACGTCGGCCGCACGCGTGTCGCCGCGCATGGCACCGCGTTCACCGTCGTCCGCGGGAGTGACGACGTCCTCGTCGATCTCGAGCACGGCGCGGTCGCCGTCGGCCCCGCGGGTCGCCCCGGCACCACCACCGGCCGCCTCCTCGTCGGCCGTGCGCGCGCGTCCTTCTCGCTCGACGGTGGCGAGATCGCTCGCATGCTCTCCGTGGAAGACGCACCCCCCGCGCCGCCTGCGCCCGTGGAGACCACGCCTCCGCCGAAGCCCGTGATCACGCCGCCGCCTCCGAGCGTCGCAGAGCGCCTGCTGCCGCACGTCCCCGATCGTCCGGACGCACCCCCTCTGCCGCCTGCGCCCGTGGAGGCGCCCTCCGTCGTTCCCGAGGCGCCGCCTGCGCCCGCGCCCGCGCCCGTCCTGACGCGCGCCTCCGTGCACGCGGGCCTCTCGGGCTGCTTCGAGACGCACTACCGCGGCGGCGACCCTTCCGTTCGCCTCTCGGTCGCGGCCACGGTGACTGTCTCGCTCGACACGGAAGGCGCCGTCTCCTCCGTGCGCTTCGACCCGCCGCTCGAGCCTCGGTTCATGCAGTGCGTCTTCGCCGCGCTGCGCCCGGGCAAGTTCGTCGGGACGAGCGGGCCCGTCGCCGTGCCGTTCCAGCTCGGTCAGTGAGGGTTTGCCCGGGCAAACCCGGGCCTCGACAAACCCTCCCCGTTCAGCGGATCGACGGTGGCGCGCCCGTGAGGAGCTGCATCATCGCGTGCGTCTCGCGTGCGCCCATCAGACCGAACTGCACGCCCATTCCATCGGGCTCGGTCCAGCGCACCGTCGCCTTCACCATCACCTCTTGCTTCACGCCCGGTAGCTGCATGAAGAGGTTCACGCTCGCGTTGAAGGGAGCGGGCTTGTCGGTGACGATGAACATGCCGCCGATGCTCAGGTCGCGCGAAAAAGCATCGACGCGCGGACCATCCCCCATCTGGAACGCGACTGCCAATCGAACGACCCTGCGCGGGTGTCTTCGCTTATCGAGCAACACTTTCTCTCCTCGTGCCCCGACGGCGCCCTACAATAAACGGTCGGAGGTCGGAGCGCGGTGGCAAAAAACGAGGCGCGCGTCGCCGGGGGGTTCGGCCGGCATTTCGAGGGCTGGCAGCCGGGGCTCGTCGCCGTCTTCCTCGCCGGCACCGCGGCGCTGCTCGCCGTCCCCCGGTCGGTCCCGCCCGACGGCCTGCCTCTCCCGCTCGTCGAGCCCCAAAAGCTCGCCGAGACCGCGGCCAACGACGACGCCCGCGCCCGCGCCGTGGAGGCAAAACCCCTCGACGCCGACGTCCGCGCGCTCGGCTCCCTCCTCCGCGCCTTCGGCCGCGCCGACGCGCGCGGCGACGACGCCCTGCTCGCCGAGCTCCGTCGCCAGATCGGCCCCGCCGCCGCCCGCGCCCTCGCCCAGGGGGACGCCGCCGTCCTCGCCCTCCGCGCCTACCAGCTCCGCGCCTTCCTGCGCGAGGTCGGGAGCTTCGTTCGGACCGGCGAAACCTCGGACGAGCTCGTCGAGCTCGGCGGCCCCTTCGCCGACGTCCTCGCGCGGAACGGCTGGTGCGAGGGCGGTCCGCCGTGCGTCATGCACATGGACGAGCAGGCGCTCCGCGCCTCCTTCAAGCTTCGCTGGAACGAGATCAGCGGCCTCTCGGGCAGCGCGCTCGCCCTCGGCGTCGACGAGAGGCGCGCCCTCTTCGCGTTCCTCCTCGCGCACCCGCCGCGCGTGAGCGCGGGCCTCGAAGAAGGGCGCGCCGAGCAGGATCCGGCGGCCTTCCTGCTCCGCAAGATCGACGAGCTTTCGGCCCTCGATCCTTCCTACCCGCGCGAGCTCGCGCGGGGCGTCGTGCGGTATCACAAGGGCGAGTTCGGCCGCGCGGCCGAGCATTTCGCGACGCACCTCGAGCTCTCGCCCGACGGACCGTACACGCTCCGCGCGCAAAATCACCTGCGCGCCGCGCTCGAGCGCTCGCTCGCCGACTCTCCTTAGCCCCCTGATTTCTGGCCTCGCGCCCCTTGCGGTACGCACTGCCTGGCAACACGTCGTGCCGTGATGTTCCGCCGCACGGTTGATGCAATTCCGTCCTCCGGGACGCCACGCTCGCTCGACACGACGCGGCTCCCGCTCCCCCAACCCATGGTCCCTTGCGCGCCTGCACCGAGCGCGCCCGTGGAGCCCACGATCGCCTTGCCGCGCGACGCCGATCCGAACGCGATCCTCGCGCTCGACATGACCCCCGAGGCGCGCGACTTCTTCGCCTCTGCGCTCCGCGCGCTCGCCGCGTCCGACGTTCCTTTTCTCGTCGGCGGCGCCTACGCGCTCGCGCATCACGCCGGCATGCGGCGACGCACCCGTGACCTCGACGTCTTCGTCCGCCGCCGCGACGTCGGCGCGACGCTCCTCGTCCTTGAACGCGCGGGTTATCCGACGTGCATCGCCTTCCCGCACTGGCTCGCCAAGGCCTTCGCCGGCAGCGAGCACGTCGACGTCATCTGGAGCTCGGGCAACGGGCTCGCCGAGGTCGACGATCGTTGGTTCGAGCACGCGGGCCATGGCGAAGTCTTCGGCGTCGACGTCGGCCTCTGCCCGGCCGAGGAGACCATCTTCGCCAAATCCTTCATCCAGGAGCGCGAGCGCTACGACGGGGCCGACGTCGCCCACGTGCTGCGCGCGCGTTGCGAGGAGCTCGACTGGCCTCGGCTCGTCGCGCGTTTCGGTGATCACTGGCGGGTGCTCTTGAGCCAGCTCATCCTCTTCGGCTTCATCTATCCTGCGGAGCAGCGACGCATCCCGCCGTGGGTCATGCGCGAGCTCCTCGCGCGCCTCGAAGCCGAGCATGCGGCGCCGCCCGAGGCGGGACGCTTGTGCCGGGGCACGCTCCTCTCGCGCGCGCAGTACCTCGCCGACGTCAGCGAGGGCTGGGACGACGCGCGCCTCTGGCCCGCGGGCAGCATGACGTCCGAGGAGATCGCGCGCTGGACCGCCGCGATCGACCAGCCGCCCCCGCACCCCTGAGCCTCGCGAACCGGTGAGCACGATTCCGGTTGGCTTGTTTTTGGACGATCTGCCAACCATGTTGTCAAAATTTCCGTGTAGATGAATAAAAACACCTAAAACCGACAAAATAGGACGGCATCCCTTTTGCGAAGAGGGTGGACGCGCTGCTGCTGAGGCAGCCAACCGCCAGGCACCTCGCAAGTTGAGAAAGGGAGCCCCCATGAACCGCCGTCCTCTTCGTCCAGGTCTTCCGGGCGTCTTCGCTGCCACCTCCAGCGTCGTCTTCCCCGGCCTCGTCACCGTCGCCGTCTCCGGGCTCGTGGCCATGGGTTGCCTGGACCGACCCATCGACGTCGTCGATCCGCGCATCACCTCGACCATCGTCGAGGTCGTCCCGCACAGCGGCGTCGACAAGATCGACATCGTCCTCGGCATCGACAACTCGGCCTCCATGGCCGACAAGCAGCAGATCCTCGCCCAGGCCGTCCCCGACCTCGTCGAGAGCCTCGTGAACCCGCCGTGCATCGACGAAGCAGGCTTGCCCCTCCCGGACGCAGACCAGCCGACGAGCCCCAAGGAGGACTGCCCCAAGGATTCGCGTCGCGAGTTCGAGCCCGTGCTCGACATCCACATCGGCATCGTCTCGTCGAGCCTCGGCGGCCACGGCGGCGCGGTTTGCCCCGACATCCAGGCCGAACCGAACTGCAACAACGAGAAGGTCTCCAAGAACGATCGAGGTCACCTCCTCTCGCGCGCCGATGCCTGCGTCGCCGGCGAGGTTGTCCCGACGTACGCCGACAAGGGCTTCCTCGCGTGGGATCCCGAGCAGAAGCTGAACCCGCCGGGCGAGGAGAACCTCGGCACGCTCGACGGCTCCGTGCCCGGCCTCGTGCCCGCGCTCGCCGACATGGTCAACGGCACCGGTCAGGTCGGCTGCGGCTATGAATCCCAGCTCGAGAGCATCTACCGCTTCCTCGTCGACCCCGAGCCCTACGACACCATCGAGGCGTCGTCCGGCTACGTGAAGGTGAGCGGCACGGACGACGCCCTGCTCAAGCAGCGCAAAGACTTCCTCCGGCCCGACTCGCTCGTGGCGATCTTGATGCTGAGCGACGAGAACGACTGCTCGATCAAGGAGACCGGCTTCTACTACCGCGCCTCGCACTCCGACGCGATGCCGCGCCCGCGCGCCGAGTGCGCGATCGATCCGAACGACAAATGCTGCAGCTCCTGCGGCCTGAAAGCCCCCGAGGGGTGCCCCACGGATCCGGGGTGCTTCGACGCCAATGGCGACGTCATGGTGCTGACCAAGTCCCAGGACGCCGTCAACCTGCGTTGCTTCGACCAGAAGCGCCGCTTCGGCGTGGACTTCCTCTACCCGACGGACCGCTACGTGAAGGCGTTCTCGAGCCTCGAGATCTCGACGCGCAGCGGCGAGATCGTGGAGAACCCGCTTTTCCCCAAGGCGCGCCCCGCCGAGGGCGTGCCCGTCGTGCGCACGCCGGACCTCGTCTTCATCGCCGGCATTGTCGGCGTGCCGTGGCAGGACATCGCCCGCGATCCCGCAGACCTCAAGAAGGGGATCAAGAACGCGCGCGAGATGGGCGCGGACGGGACCTGGGACATGATCCTCGGCAACCCCGCGCAGGGCGTTCTGCCGACCGATCCGCTCATGCACGAGTCGCCCGACCCGCGCCACGGCAAGCACCCGATCACCGGCGAGCAGACCGACATGACCCCGGAGTCGCCGCTCGGCAACTCGATCAACGGGCACGAGTACGACACGCTGGGCGACGATCTCCAGTACGCGTGCATCTTCAAGCTGCCGCAGGCGACCGATTGCGAGAACGATCCGAAGTGCTCCGAGTGCCGCGACGGCACGGCGAACAGCCCGCTCTGCGATCCGGCCGACCCCATGATGCAGGTTCGCGCCAAAGCCTACCCCGGCCTGCGCCAGCTCGACGTGCTCCGCGGCCTCGGCGATCAGGGCATCGTGGGCTCGGTTTGTCCGAAGCAGGTCGAGGATCGCACCTCGTCCGACTACGGCTACCGCCCCGCGATCGGCGCGCTCATCGATCGGCTGAAGAGCAAGATCGGCGGCCCCTGCCTGCCGCGTACGCTCGACCGCAACGAGAAGGGCGCCGTGAACTGCCTGCTCCTCGAGGCGCGCGCGACCGGCGGAGCTTGCTCGTGTGACTCCGAGCATGCACGCATCCCCGTTGATCCCTTGCACGCGGCCGCGATCGACGAGGCCAAGGCCCGCTCGCCCGAGTCGAACTGGGACTGCTTCTGCCAGATCCCGCAGCTCGAAGGGGAGGACCTCGCCATCTGCCAGAACGACGTCTCGGATGACCCGGTCACGCCCGCCGGCGAGCCCGTCAGCGGCTTCTGTTACGTGGATGCCTCGACCGACCCGGCCGTCGGTAACCCCGCGCTGGTCGCCCGCTGCGCCGCGTCCGAGCGCCGTATGATCCGGCTCGTCGGTGAGGGTGAACCCTCCCAGGGCGCCACCCTCTTCGTCACCTGCTCGGGGGATTCCAGCCCCTGAGCGGACCCGGACGCACCTTCCCGTCACTGCCCTGCGTTGACGCGCGCTCGGTCCCGGGCGAGACCCGTACCGAGCAGCGCGAAACCGGAGTCTTCACCGCATGGGCACGATCATCCGCCATACCTTCCTGGACTCGAACGGCATCCGCATGCACGTGACCGATGCGGGCCGCGGCTATCCGATCCTCCTCTGCCACGGCTTTCCGGAGCTCTGGTACTCCTGGCGCCGCCAGATCCACGCCCTCGCCGAGGCGGGCTTCCGCGTCCTCTGCCCGGATCTGCGCGGGTTCGGGGGGACGGACGCGCCCGAGGAAATCGAGAGCTACGTGATGCGCGAGCTCGTCGAGGACATCCACGGCCTCTTCGACGCGCTCGGCATCGACAAGGCGGGCGTGGTCGGGCACGACTGGGGCGGCGCGCTCGCGTGGCAGTTCGCGCTGCGCCATCCCGAGCGCACCGAACGCGTGGCGAGCCTCAACACCCCGTACATCCCGCCGGGACCGCAGGCGCCGAGCCTCATGTACCGCGACGCGTTCGGCCTCACGGACAAGACGTTCTACATGCGCCACTTCCAGGAGCCGGGCGTCGCCGAGCGCGAGCTCGAGGCCGACGTGCGCGACACGTTCCAGAAGCTCATGCGCCCTGCGAAATACGCCGACGCCGTGGCGTCGTTCATGACCGTAGGAAATGGCTCCTCGTTGCTCGACAAGATCGGCCCCGGCGAGACGTTCCTTTCGAAGATCGACCTCGACACGTACGTCCGCATCTACAAGCGCACCGGCTTCCGGGGCGGCCTGAACTGGTACCGCGCGATGGATCTCTCGTGGGAGGAGGAGCGCGAGCTCCCGTCGACGATCGACCTGCCCGCGCTGCTCGTGGTCGCGGACAAGGATCCGGTCCTGCGGCCCGAGATGGCCGAGCTCTCGAGGCCGCACGTGAAGAACCTGCGCATCGAGCGCATCGCGGACTGCGGCCACTGGACGCAGCAGGAGAAGCCCGGCGAGGTGGCGAGCCTCCTCATCGACTTCTTCGGCGACCTCCGCGATCCCGCGATGGACTGACGGCGAACCCAGGTTCGTTGGTGCAGAAACCATTCGCGCGTGGCGCCCGCGAAGCCACGCGTCTCGTTCAGGCCGAGCGCGCGATCCGCCGGAATTTCTCAGCGATGCGCCAGGCAATGCGCGTCGCCATGGCCATGATCGGCACCTGCGAGTTCACGCCGATGCTCGTTGGCAGGATCGAGCCGTCGGCCACGAAGAGCCCCGGCAGCTCGTAGGTCTGGCCGTCCGGATCCACGACCCCGCGCCGCGGATCGTTCGCGGCGCGCGCGCTCCCGAGCGGGTGGAACGCCATGCATTCGAGGCGGCGCGCGTCGTAGTTCGATCGTTCGAGTGCGAGCGCTTCGTCCATCGTGCGCACCGGATCTGCGCCCGTCACCGACGTGTAGACCTCGCGCGCGCCGGCCGCGAGCGCCATCTCCGACACGATCGTGATCCCGCGCCGCAGCCGCGCGAGGTCCCGCGGCGCCATCGCGTACGTCAGGATCGGCTCGCGTCCCGGCCCTGTCCGCACAGTGCCTCCGCCCTCGTCGTGCACCATCGCGCCGAACACCGCGAGCCTCTTGACCTCACGCGCCATCCGCCGGAGCCGCGGGCCCACGCCCGGCATGCCTGCCGCGAGCACGTTCACCGCGCTGTACACGCCGACGAGCTTGATCCCTTCGGGCGCGAAATCGTCCGAGTACACGCTCTGCATCGCGCCGTCCCAGCCGCCGATCTCGTCGTCGAACATCGCCACGCAGCGCACGCCCGGGTGCAACGTCACCCGTCGCCCGAGCTTCTCGCTCGCCCGCCCGACGCCGCTCGCCCCGAGCAGGAGCGGCGTGTGCAGCGTCCCGCAAGCCGCCACGACCACCGGCGCGCGCACCACGAACCGGAACGACGGCCGCCCGCCCGCGCCGCCGAGCAGCCGTCCCTCGACGCCCGCTGTGCGCCCGTGCTCGGTGAGGATGCGCGTCGCGAGCGCGTCCGACACGATGCGCGCCCCGCGCGCGAGCGCGCTCGGCAGGTAGGAAATGTCCACCGATCGTTTTGCGCCTGCGGGGCAGGTGAAGTTGCACCGCGCGTTGCCCTCGCACGCCTCGGCGTTGCGGCGCATGGGCTTCATGGTGATCCCGAGCTTCTCGGCGCCCTCGACGAACTTCAGCGTCGATCGCGAGCGCAGCGCGGCCGGCACCTCGCGCACGGCGAGCCGCCGCTCGACGTCCTCGTAGGCCGGCTCGAGCGCGCGCTCGGAGAGCGCGTCGAGCCCGAGATCGGTGACCCAGTGATGATGCACGTCGCTCGGGATCCGGAAGCAGACGCCCCCCGTCAGCAGCGACGAACCTCCCACGGCGCGGCCCATGGTGATCGCGATGATCGGCGTCTGCCCGATGCCGAACGCCGTGGCCATCCCGGACTCGCGGAAGAGCCGGCGCAGCGCCTCGCTCGGCCGGAACCGCTGGTACTCCTCGGGCCGGTAATACGGCCCCTCTTCGAGCACGATCACCCGCAGGCCCGCCTCGGCGAGCAGCGTCGCGACGACCGATCCACCCGCGCCCGACCCGACCACGACCACGTCACACGACGCGTCGAACGGCCCCGACAAATCCCGCCCGTGGACGACGGGTTCGCCCGATGGAAGGTCGCTCATGGCGCCCGCTCCGGCGCGGTGGGCAGCCGCCTTCGTGCTGTGGTGCTCGGCCGATCGAACCCCGTCGAGGTGAGCTCCTCGCCCTCCTCGAACACGGCCACGCTCGTCGGCACCTTGAAGGCCACGAGCAGCATGGCGAAGAGCCCGAACCGGCTCCGTTCGAGCGCCTCCAGGTAACTGACCCGCCGCGCGATGGGCAGCCGGCTCATGCGGGAGAAGGCGCCGATCACGAAGAGCGGCATCATCTCCAGCAGCCACGTGAGCACCGCGAAGCCACGGCGCAGATCGCCGCTCGCGCGCCCGACGGAATGGTCGAGCCACGATGCTGCGCGCTCGCAGACGGCCGGACTCGCCGGCACGATCGCGCCCTTTTCGTCCTCGTCCGCGTACATGGCCTCTGCGTAGGCGAAGACCACCCGACGCGCCCGGGGCGACAGGCCCCGCACGGGCCAATCGAGCCGATCGAGCGCGACGTCGGTCCTCGACGGCTGTCCCGAAGCGACGTCCGACATCGGGCGAAGCGTAGCACTTGTTCGAGAGAATACAGGTTAAAGGGCCGACGAAACCATGCGGCGGGGGGACAAACGCAAAACGCCCCGGGGTTTCCCGGGGCGTTCGACGGGGTGTACTCGCCGAGATCAGCCGATCAGTGGGGGAGGACGCACTGCGTGACGCAGCTACCGCCGTTGCCACCCCAGATGCTCACCGTGCCCTTCGGCGCGAGGATACCGCCGCAGGTCGTGACCTCGACGGCGTTCGGCGGGCAGGGGGGCTCCTCGTCCGGAACGCAGACGCACTCCGGCGGGGCGATGATCGACTGAACGCCGCCCGGCGCCTTCACGCTGCATTCCTCGTGCTCGCCAGGCGGGCACGGATCGTCGCTCGGCGGCTCCTCGACCGGGGGCTCCTCGACCGGGGGCTCCTCCGGCGGCGGCTCGCACTCGCAGGGCGGCGCGACGATGTTCGACGCGCTGCCAACGACCGACGGGCACTCGCAAGGCGGCTCGGCGAGCGACTGCTCGCTCTGCCCAACCCGCTCCCCCTCGCTGACGCTACACCCAGCGGCGAACGCGAAGAGAGAAGCCATCGCAAAGAGCCCGGTGATCGAACGAAGCGTATTCATGGAACGACTCCTACGCGCATTCTCTCGCGCGTCATGAGAACCAGAAACTTCGGATACACGTTCACCGCACAGTGACGCAGCAAGCCGTGAACCCGAATACCTGCGGAGCCCAATTTGGAGTTCCGCGATGACTCTTCTTCTTACCAGCTCCCCTCCCGGAAGAGCAAGGACTTTCGTTTTCCAGCGCTCTCGGCCCGGAGCGATGAGCAGGAATGTGTCACGGACGCCGCTTGGTACGTTTGAACTTCCGTAATGGGACCGTCCGCAGGCATCATGGGGGATTTGGCTCTCGTCCCGACGGCTTCTTTGCAGTTCTTCACGGCCGGCCCCGCAGGGCCTTCACGAAGCGCACGCAAGCTCGGATGACGGCCGGTTTCATGGGCCTGGTACTCTGTCATCGCCATGGCGCTCCGCGTGCTCCTCATCGACGACGACGTCCGGCTCTTCGACCTCCTGTCGAGTTACCTCGAACAGAATGGATTCCACGTGACCGGAGCCCCGGACGGACCCCGCGGGCTCGCCGCGTTGGAAGCCGGCACGTTCGACGTCGTGCTCCTCGATGTGATGATGCCCGGGATGGACGGGATCGAGGTTTGCCGCCGGATCCGACAGAAAAACACGATCCCCGTCCTCATGCTCACGGCGCGCGGCGACGAGACGGATCGTGTCGTCGGCCTGGAGATCGGCGCCGATGACTACGTCGCCAAGCCCTTCAGCCCGCGCGAGCTCGTCGCCCGCATCAAGGCCGTGCTCCGCCGGGCCCGCCCCGAGGTCGCCGGCGAGCGGATCGTCGCGGGCGACATCGTGATCGACGTGCCCGGCCGGGTCGTCACGCGCGAGGGCGAGCTCGTGGAGCTCACAGGCCTGGAGTTCGATCTGCTCTGCGCGCTCGCTCGACGCCCGGGACGCGTGGTGGCGCGCGACGCGCTGCTCTCGGAGGCGGGGCGCGGGGACGTGATCGTTGGGGAACGAACGGTCGACGTGCACATCTCGCACCTCCGGCAGAAGCTCGGCGATGATCCGCGTTCGCCGCGGCTCATCAAGACGGTGCGCGGCGTGGGCTACGTACTGGCGAAAGAAAAGTCGTGAATCGTCTGTCGTGTTACGTGCGCGCCCGGTTGCAGCGCCGCCTCTTCTTGTGGTTCGGCGTGGCGATCCTGCTTTCGGGCGTGGCGTTCTCGATCGTGATGCTGCTCGTCTCGGCCCCGGGGGGTCCGGCCTGGGCACGCGAGATGGGCCGCGCGCGTGTCTTCTTGGGCGCGCGCTTCGGCGAGGTGTGGAACGACGACCGGGCCCGCGAGGCGCTCGCCCGCGCGATCGCAGACGACCTCGAAGTGAGCGTGATCCTGCGGAACACGAGCGGCGCCGAGCTCCAGGCGTTCGGCCACGGCTGCGGGCGGAAGGCGTGGACGCTCGATGCGCCCGCGGTGCGCGAGGGGCACCGGCTCGGGTTCGTGACGATCTGCGCCGAGCGTCCGCGCGTCGCCGGCCCGTTGCGCTGGCTCGCGCCGCTCGTGGCGGCGGGCATCATCCTGTGGGCGCTCTCGGGCACGGTGGCGCGCAGGCTCTCGCGCCCGCTCGAAGAGCTCGCGCGCGTCGCGGGCGAGATCGGTCACGGCAACTATGGCGCGCGGGCGCGGATGGGCCGGCACGATCACGGCGAGGCGGTCGTGCTCTCGGTGGCGATGAACGAGATGGCCGCGCGGATCGAGCGGCAGATCAGCGATCAGCGCGAGCTGCTCGCGGCGGTCTCGCACGAGCTGCGCACGCCGCTCGCGCGGATCCGCCTGCTCACGGAGCTCACGCGGGATGGCGTGAACGTGCAGAAGAACCTCGACGAGCTCGATCGCGAGATCTTCGAGATCGACGCGCTCGTCGGGGATCTGCTCGCGCAGAGCCGGCTCGATTTCACGGCGCTCGCGAAAGAGCGGCTCGATCCGGTGGAGATGGGTCTGCGCGCGCTCGACCGCGCGGGGATCGGCGCGGAGATGCTCGTCGTCGAAGGGACCCCCGAGCCGGTCCTCGCCGATCCCACGCTCTTCGCGCGGGCGCTCGCGAACTTGATCGACAACGCGAAGAAGCACGGGGGCGGCGTGGTCGCGCTCCGGATCACCGGGGCGCCCGGCGTGGTCGTGTTCGAGGTCGAGGACGCGGGCCGTGGCCTCGAGCCGGGTGAAGAGAAGCGGATCTTCGAGCCGTTTTATCGGCGTCCAGACGAGAAGGCGCGGGAGCAGGGCTCGCTCGGGCTCGGGCTCGCCCTGGTCTCGCGGATTGCCGAGGCACACGGCGGCAGCGCGCGCTCCGCGAACCGGGAGGAAGGCGGCGCGCGGATCGGGCTCGAGCTTCCGACGGCCCCGCGCCCAATGGCGTGACGGCTGTGCTAAGCGTGGCGCCGATGTTCCACGTCGAGGCCATTTCGGTTCGCCCCCTGTCGGTCCCGCTGCACGATCCCTTCGTCATCGCGACGGGGCGCGTGACCGTGACGCGCTCGGCGGAGGTGCGCGTCACGCTCGCCGCGGCCGGCGCGCGGGCCGAGGGGCTCGGCGAAGGCGCGGCGCTCTGGCCGGTCACGGTCGAGGATCAGCCGGACGTGCTCGCGGCGCTCGCTGCCGCCGCGGAGCGTTTGTCCGGCCAGTCGATGGTGCTCCCGCAGGTGGACGGCGAGCGCGGGGTCTCGCTCGCGGGCCTCGTGGAGCTCGGGGCGGCGCTCGACGAGGTGCTCGCTGGGAAGCCGGTGGCGCGGGCGGCGCTGGAGACGGCGCTGCTCGACGCGTGGGCGCGGCTCGTCGGGATGCCGCTTCGGCGCCTGCTCGGCGGAGCGCGGGGCGAAGCGACGCGCTGGCTGGAGACGGACATCACGATTCCGATCGCCGAGCCCGCGCGGATGGCCGAGCTCGCGCAGGGCTGGGCGGCGCGGGGCTTTCGCCATTTCAAGGTGAAGGTCGGCAAGGACATGGCCGAGGACCTCGCGGCGCTTTTCGCCATCCAGAGCGCCGTGCCCGACGCGAGGTTTCGGATCGACGCGAACGCGGGGTTCTCCGCGGCGCAGGCCATCGCGATGGGGCGCGCCGTGGAGGCCCGAGGGCTCGTCGTCGAATGCTGGGAGCAGCCCTGCGCCGCGGATGACCTCGAAGGAATGGCGGAGGTGGCCGCGGCGCTCGCGCCGCCGGTGATTGCGGACGAGTCCGTGAAGACGCTCGCCGATCTCGGGCGGGTGTGCGCGGCGCGGGCCGCGGATGGGGTGAACTTGAAGCTCGTGAAATCGGGCGGGCCGCTCGGGGCGCTCGCGATCGGGCAGGCGGCAAGCGAGGCGGGGATGCCGATCATGATCGGCGGAATGGTGGAGACGCGGCTCGGCATGACGGCCGGCGCGCACGTGGCGGCGGCGCTCGGGGGCGTGGATTTCGTTGATCTCGATACGGCGTGGCTGCTCGACGGGGATCCCTACCGCGGTGGATACGAAGCCGACGGCCCGCGGTACGAGCTTTCGGCGGAGCCGGGGCTCGGCGTGACGGCTATCGGGTGATCAAGACGGGCAAACCATCCCCGTCGTCGAGCACGCGGCCGAGGGCCACGTCGCGATAACCTTCGCCCGCCCTCCTCTCCTGCCGCGCCGTCCCCCAGGCCTCGATTTCGTCGCCTTCTCGAAGGCAGGTCTCGGCGAGATCGACGAAGCGAGGTTCAACGCGGAGTCCGCGCGCGGAGAGAAATGCCTCAATGCGCGCGGCCGCTCGGGGGGCGAGCGACCGTGCCCTCTCCTCGGGTGTTCCGAGGGCGAGGGCAACACGTTCGCCGCGGACCTCCACCGATTCGGCGCCGTCCACGAGGGTCATGCAAACGGCCTCGCCGTCGTCGAGGAGGAGATCGTCGATGCGGCCCACGAGCCGGAACGCGAGGCAGGGTTTGCCCGAGAGCGGGGCGATGAGCGCGGGCTTCGAGCCGCGTGACGCGCGCCCCCGCGCCGAGGCGCGCGCGGCGCGGAGCGGCTCGACCGAGGGCGCGTCTTCGATACGCGCGCTTCTTCGTGCATCGAGGAGCCGCAGGGCCGCAGCGAGCCGATCGGTGATGCGGGTGGAGGCATAAAGCGGGAAGATCAGGGCGATCCTCGCCACCACGGCGAGGGGGATCATCATGACGAACAGGGGGCCGACGGAGTTTGCGAAGGCCTTCCAGCTCGTGAACGCGACCACGGGTCTCGACGCCGTCACCTCGGCGATCCCCATCGCCGCCACCAGCACGAGCAGCGGGATGCGCAGGCGCGGCTTCTGGGTTCCCTTGTGCCACGCGTCGAGCTTCCCGTGGAGAGCATCGAGGCGCTCGGTCGCTCGACGCAGCAAGCTCCGCCGAAGGGGCGTGGGGAGGGGCAGCGGCACGAGGAGCGGCGGAGGCAGGGGCTCGTAGCGAAAGTGGCGATAAATGGCGAACGTGAGGAGGACGAGCCCTGCCCAGAGGCCCCACGGGAGCGCGAGCAGCAGGCACCAGATGCCGAAAAAGCACAGGCCCGCGAGCAGCAAGAGCCCGACCCCGAGGGCGTTTTGCTCGAAGCTGGGTACGTGGACCACCTGATCCCACAGGAAAAACGCGTCGACCACCACCGAGAAGAGGAGGCCGAGGGCCGCGGGCACGTAGAGCGCGAGGGTGCGCGCGACGTCGAGCCACCTGTCCATTTCGACACGCCCACGCAGGGTCCGCAGCGCGTCCGCGGCGGGCAGGGTCGCGGAGCGGCAGCGCGGGCAAACCGAATCCGTTGCCGGGAGGCGGAGCTTGCAGCCGAGGCAGGCCTTGTCGAGATCGTTGCGCACGCGATGCGTCAGTCTACCGCCCTGAACGGGTGGCACGCGAGGGGCGCGAAGGCGCGTCGTTCGGGCAGGTTTCCGCCCTCCACGGCGTCTTGTGGGGGCGCGCGGCCCGTGTACGCTTACCTTGAACGCATTCAGGGAGGTATGAATGTCCGAAGGACCGCTCGTCTCGCCGCAGCTCGTCATTCACAGCCGCATGCTCTACACGAGCTGGATCCCCGCCGATCCCAAGGCCTGCGCGCGCCTCTTGCCGGCCACGCTCCGCCCGGCGAAGAACCACGCGATCTACATGAACCAATACGTGGTCGATTCGCCCGAGCAGACGACTGGCTTCGGCGCGTATTCGCTCACGTACCTCGGGCTCGATCTCGACGGCCACGTCGCGCCCGACGGCGTGACCCCGGGCCGGTTTTTCACGCATTATCTGAATTCGTCCGAGCGCGTCCGCACCTACGCGCGCGAGCGCGGCGTGCCGGCCTCGTCTGGCGAGACCTCGCTCGCCATCGAGAACGACATCCTGACGGCCACGACCTCCGTGGACGGCGTCCCCGTGATCCGCTCCCGCGCCCGCGTGGGCAAGGAGATCGGCATGGTCGCCCGTGGCCACCTCTTTTATTTGACGCGCCTCGGCCATCGCATCCTGGGCGGGCGATATCCGTACATCGGGGATCTCGTGACCCCGTTCGAGGTGCTCTCGATCGAGATGCTCGCCCCCGATCATCCGGTGTATGCGCTGCGCCCCGCGTCGCCGCTCCAGGTCGTGCCGGGCGCTTGTTTTTATTCGCCGAGCGACTCGTTCGTGTACCCCGGGGGCGAGGTGGACCTCGGCCCCGCCGGCCATTGAGCGGCGGGGCTCGAGGCGCGGAATCCGGTCAGTCTTCGTTGCCGTGCACGGGGTCGGTCCTCGGCTTGCCGCGGAGGAAGGCCCCGACGGTGACCACGTCGTAGGCGTTTTCCCAGTGCTCCGTGATCAGGCCCCCGCGGAATCGCCACACCCCGCAGAAGGGCACCGCGAGCGTCGCCCCATCGCGGTGGGCCCGCAGGACGCCGAAGACGGCGCCGAAATGGTCGTTCGCGACGATGTGCTCCACGTCCATCACCAGGGTGCCGCCGGTCATGCGGACGAGCTCGCGCTCGTGGGCGACGGCGGCCTCCCTGCCGACGGCGCGGCCGGCGGCGGCATCCCGGACAAATGCCCGATCGGCCTTGTGCAGGACCATATCGTCGGCCGCGTACTCCCCGATGCGCGTCAGATCGTCGTAAATGGCGCGCAGCGATCGGACGTTCGGATGCAGGGCGGCGGGATTCATGACTGCTCCTGGGTGGAAGACTCGGCGGGCGGCGTCGGACGCCACGTCGGCACGCTCGCGGCGATGTTCGCGATTTCGAGCATCTCCTTGTCGTCCAGCTTGACCTGCGCGGCGCGGAGGTTCTCCTCCAGGTGGGTAATGGACGAGGTGCCGGGGATCGCGAGAATGGCCGGGGACTTGTGCAAGAGCCAGGCGAGGGCGAGCTGGGCGGGCGTGAGGGCGCGCTTGCGGGCAAACCCGGCGAGGATGCTGTTCGGCCCGGCGAGGGCGCCGTGTCCCATGGGGAACCACGGGATGAACGCGATTCCGCGCTCCTCGCAATAACGCAGGACCGGCTCCCCGGCGCGGTCCGCGACGTTGTAGAGGTTCTCCACGGCGACGATCTCGGTCATCGCGAGCGCCTTTTCGAGCTGCTCGATCGAGACCTCGGGTTGCCCGGAGAGCGCGATATGGCGGATCTTGCCCTGCTCCCGGAGCCGGACGAGCTCGCCGAGCTGATCGGCCAGCGGGACGGCCGGGTCGATACGGTGGAGCTGATAGAGATCGATTCGCTCGACCCCGAGGTTGCGCAGGCTCATCTCCACCTGCTGGCGCAGATACGCCGGGCGCCCGCAAGGGACGATGTACGGCTGGTCGCGGCGCGTCCAGTCCTCCGGTCCGGAGCGCAAGAGCCCGCCCTTCGTGGTGATCACGAGCCCCGCGGGATAGGGGTGCAGGGCGCGGCGGATGATCTGCTCATTGGCGTCCGGGCCATAGGAATCGGCCGTGTCGATGAAATTGACGCCGAGGTCGACCGCGCGGCGCAAGAGCCGGATGGCCGCGTCCGGGTCGGTCGGCGGTCCCCACATGCCGGGCCCGGTCAAGTACATGGCGCCATAGCCGAGGCGTCGCACGGGAAGGTCGCCGCCGAGATGGAACGTCGACGACGGAGCTTTCAGCGCAGTATTCATGGCAGTTCCCCCTCCTGTCTTCTCGATGCACGACGGCGGCAGAATGCCCGCCGTCCTTGTCGGCCGTCCTAGGCCCTCCAGGAACCGACGGCCATTTCCGCCGTGATTCCAGGGCCGAACCCTGCGATGACTCCATGCCCGCCGTCGTGAACGTGGTTGTCCGCGAACAGCCGTCCAATGGAGTCGAGCACCACCACGCTGGCGATGTTGCCGTATTCCGTCAACGTCGCCCGGCTGTACCGGAACGACTCCTGCGGTACGCCGAGGTACTTGCACAGATCGTTGAGGATGCGCGGCCCGCCGGCGTGAATGATGTAGAAATCCAGGCTGCCTACGTCCCAGCCGTGACGTTCGACGAGCTCCCGCAGCACGGGCGCGAGAGGCTTCATCGTCCCCGGGACGCGCTTGTCGAGCCTGAAATGGAATCCCGTTTCTTTCACGAGATACGAGATCCAATCCTCGGTGTTCGGGATGAGATACGCCGCATTCCGCTCCAGCCGGATGCCCTTGCCACCGCTGCCCCGGACGACGACCGCGCCCACCGCGTCGCCGAAGAGCCCGTCGGAGAGGAGCGAGCCGACGTCGTCGTCGGGCGGCTGGTAGCATAACGAGCAGAACTCGCAGGCCACGATGAGCACGTTGCTGCCGGGATGCGCCACGCAGAAGTCGTGCGCGCGGCTGATGGCCGCCGCTCCGGCCGCGCATCCGAGCTGCGCGATCGGGATCTGCCGCGTGTCGTGACGGAAGCCCATGGCATTCACGAGCCAGGCCGTCATGGCCGGCATCATGAAGCCCGTGCACGAGACATAGATGATCGCGTCGATGTCCTGCGCCGTCAGTTCTGCATGTTCGAGCGCTTTTCGTATCACCGGAGGTACCCGGTGCTTGGCCTCGGCTTCGTAAATCTTGTTGCGGCTCTCGAAGCCATGGTGCTCGAGGGTCTGCTCGAGCGGCTGTACGATGTGCCGCTTCTGCACCCCGGTGCTGCTGATGAGCCGCATCGCGAGCCTCAACTGCGGTTTGCCCGCGTGGAGCTGCGCAGCCATCTTCAGCGTGTCTGCCATCGTGACGATGTTCTCCGGAACCGCGACTTCCGGCCTGCACAAGGTGGCCATGATCCCCTCCATGTGTTCGACGCCCGAGAAAGGTCCGGTCGAAGAAAATAATCGCGTGGCCAGCGACGGTGTCTTCTGCCAGGACGAGAACGAACTCTGTGAAAATGGGAGACCGATCCCGTTCACACGGCGTTTCCGCGGGCCCGGACGCCGGGAAGGCTCGCTCTCGACGACATCATTTGGCCTCTTCCCCTGGAGCTTTTCGTGATTCTCGCAGGGCCGCCGCCGCATCCGATTTCGCATGTCGTAGGCTCGTGATGACCAGGTCCAAGAGCTCGGTCGCGAAGGTGATGACGTCACGAGCCTGGTACCCCGCGTTCATGAAATCGCGGAACATGGTCTTCGCGAGGACGTGGATCTCCGCGCCTGACATCGATCCTCGTACGGCGCGCGATTCGTCGCTGTCTTCCGGCGGCATGGCCCTGCTCTCCGATCTCTCCGCTCGTGGGAAGACCCATCGATTGCACGGAAGCGAGCAAGCTCCAGACCAGGCGAGCGCGCCCCGGGCGTGGATGAAATTACGGTCGCCGGACTCCACCGTTGTCGCGCATTCAATCGATGAGCGCGAGCGCGACTACGTCTTGTGCGGCATTGTGGGATATCGCGCGAGGCGGCCGGGTAAATGCTGCGCGTTTCATTCGCGGCATATGGGTGCGCCTTGCCCGGCCTCGCTCCGCCGCCGTGGCCATCTTCGAGGGCAGATGCCGGGTCGGAAGCCGCGCGACCGTCCGTCCGTGTCGCAGATCGGTCGTCGCGTCCGTCGCCGTCGTGCAGCGTCGCGCGTGCACATCCGGACGCTCCGCCCAAAGCGGTTTGGCCGATGCTCCAGGAGGGCTGGTTTCACCCACGCTCGGCAGGTCGCCGAGGGGGCCGATCAGAGGTGCGATTTCAGGAATGCGAGCGTGAGCGCCCAGGCCTGGGACGCGGCGGCCGCGTTGTAATTGCTGCGCGCGTCGCAGAAGAAGCCGTGATCGTGCTCGGAGAACTCGATGTTGACGAAGGGCTTTCCGTGCTTCCGCAGCGCGTCGACCGTGCTCTGCGCCGCCTCCTGCGGGATGAACGGATCCTTGCCGGCCCAGATGAGCAGGATGGGCCCCGCTTGCGTCGCGGCATAAGAGAGCTTGTCGGGCGCGATGCTCCCGTAAAAGGAGACCGCGCACTTGAGCGGGGCGACGCCGTTCGTCACGAACGAGAGGCGCCCGCCCATGCAGAACCCGAGCGCGGCGACGCGGCCCTCCGCCACGGCCGCGTGCTTGGCGAGGTAGTCGGCGGCGGCGCGCACGTCGGCCTCACTCTGCTCGCCCTTGTATTGACCCGCGAGCTTCATGCTGGGGGCGAAGTCCGCGTAGTTGCCCTCGTAGCCGGGCGTGGTGCGGTGGAAGAGATCCGGCGCGAGCGTCACGTACCCCTCGCGCGCGAAGCGCTCGGCGACGTCGCGGATGTGCGCGTTGACGCCGAAGATCTCCTGCAGGATCAGGATCGCGGGGCGGGGCGCGTCGCCCTCGGGTCGGCAGAGATAGCCGTCCATCGTGGTGCCGTCGGCGACGGGGATCTGAACACGCTCGGTGCGAATGGTCATCGGTTTCTCCTTCAAGGGGTTTGGCTAGGCGAACTCGACGCAGGGGTTTGGCCCGGCTCTTTCGTCGGAGCCGGCTCGGCGTCGGGCTTCGCGCGGAGGACGAGCCAGAGCGCCGCGGGCAAGGCGGTGAAGTCCGCGATCATCGAGAGGACGAAGGCCACGGCGGAGAGGAGGCCGAACTGCCGGATCGGCGGCAGATCCGCCATCCCGAAGGCCACGAAGCCGCCCGCGTTGATGAGCGTCGCGAAGAAGATCGCCCGGCCCGAGACGAAGAGCGTGTGCCGGAGCGCCTGCTCCACGGAGCCTGCCTTTCGGCCCTCCTGGAAGTGATAGAAGAAATGGATCTGGTCGTTCTCGCTCGTCCCGAGCACGGTCGACGCGATCAGGATCGTCGCGACGTTCAGCGTCATGCCGGAGATGCGCATCACGCCGAACATGACGAGGATCGCGAAGAGCGAGGGGATCATGGCCATGAGCCGCGCCGCCCCGCTCCGGAACACCACGAGGAACGTGACGAAGATGATGCCGACCGTGAGCTCGAAGCTCTCGACCAGCGTGGGCACGAGGCTCTGCGAGACGCGCGCCTGGAGCGGCGCCATGCCCACGGTCCGGAGCTCGAACTCCTTCAACGCAGGGTTCTTCTCGACGGCATTCTTCCAGTGCTTGTCGATGCTCGCCTGGAGCCGCTCGAAGGCCTCGTGCTCGGTCGCCTTCGAGATGATCGTGAAATGCGTCTGGCCGAGACCGTTTTTCTGGACGAACCGGCCGAGGAGCGGATCTACGGGCGCGAGGGACTCCAGCGTGCCCGCGAGCTCGTCGAGCGCCTCGGGGTCCTTGGGGAACGCATCGCCCGCGCCGCCGAGGTACTGCATCATGCGCAGGATCGTGGTCGGGCCGATCGCCGCGCCGACCTCGGGATCGGCGACGAGCCCCTCGTGAAACGCCTGAAATCCTTTCAGCGCGTCGGGCTCGGAGACGCTGCCGACTCCGCCCTTGAGCCAGACCTCGGTGACGGAGAGCCCGGGGATCTTCGTCTCGATGGCCTTCGTGTCCGCATAAAGCCGTGATCCCGAGTTGATGTATTCGACGGGATCGGTGAGCAGCCGCATCGGCTTGACGACGCCGGGCAGCCCGAAGAGCGCCACGGCGCCCGCGAAGGAGAGCACGATCGAGCCGAGGACGAGCGGCCAGCGATACCGATAACTCCACCGGGGCAGCGCCTCCGTGAGGCGGACGAACCACGCAGCCGCGACCTTTTGCTCGATCGCGGTCGGGGTCTTCAGGATCTTCTGCAGCGCGGGGAAGAGCGTGAAACAGACGACGTAGCTGAGCGCGAGGCCAACCGCGACCCAGACGCCCATCTGCCGGATGGGTTGGATGCTCGAGACGACGAGCGCCGTGAAGCCCACGGCCGTCGCGAAAACGGACGCGGTGCAAGCCAGCCACTTGTTGGCGAGGGAGAAGACCTGGTGCTCGTCGACGCTGCGATCCGCGGGGCGCTCGACGAAACGCGACTGCAAGTAGACGAGCGTCGCCGTGGTCGTGACGAGGATCGTCATCGGCACCATGGGCGAGACGATCGTGAGGATGCCGCCCGTGAGGCCGATGTAGCCCATGGCGAAGGCGATCGAGACGCCGAGCGTGATCAAGAAGGCCGCGAGCGTGCGCGCCGAGCGATAGAGGAAGAGGCAGAGGCCGATGATGAACGCGGCGAAGAGGCCGAAATACTTCGGCCCGGTCTTCTGCATGTCCTCGTCGAGGTAGATGTTGACGTAGGGCTGGCCGACCTGGCGCAAGGTCTTCAGCGGGGCGCCGTCGCCGCCCGTCGCCTCGATGGCGCGACGCACGGCCGAGAGGGTTTCGCGGCGCTCCTGGCTCGTGTGCACGTCGAGCACGAGGGCGATGGCGAGGTAGCCGTCGCCGGCGAGGCCCTGATCCTGGAAGAGCTTGGTGCCCGAGACGAACTTGCGGAGCGCCTCGGACTGCTCGGGGGTCGGATCGAAGCCAGCCTTGGCGCGGCGGTAAATGGAGAGCGCAGAGTTCGGCTCGACGCGCGGGATCTCCTTCAGCGCGCGTTCGAGTTTGTCGAGACGATCGAGCACCGCAGGCGCGAAGGGATCGTCGGCCTCGGCGAGCAGGACGGCGAACTCACCGGCGCCGAAGACCTGCTCGAACTCGCGTGTCTTGACGTAGTCGGTGTCGCTCGTCGCGATGAGCCGCTCGATCGCGTTGTCCTGCTGGACACGCGCCGCGAACCAGGCCGCGGGCGGGAGGACGAGCGCATACAGGGCGATGATGATCCAGCGGGCCGAGATGATGCGGGTGAAGAGCCGCACGAGCCACCCGGGCGCGTCGTGGCTCGGGCTCGCGGGGCCGTTCGGAGGGCTCGAAGAAGTCGACACGGGACGCTGCTATCACGATCCCGCGCAGGCCGCCCGTCGATCCCGCGGCGTTTCAAGGCGCGGGCGCGGTCGCAGCAGGCTTCGGGCATGTCGGGTTGCCCGCGTCCTTGAGGAGCTGCGCGAGGAGCGCCTGATCGTCGCGGCGAAGCTTTCCGCGGTCGGCCGAGCAGCGGCAGAGGTGGGGCTTGGCAGGCTCGACGTCGCCGAGCGCGATGTAGGCTTCGGCGACGCGCAGGTGGTTCTCGATGACGTCGGGGTCCTTCTGCACGAGGCCTTCGAGCAGCTCGAGTCCCGTCTCCGAGTCTCCATTCCGCAGGAGCGCGGCAGGCGCGACCACGTAGAGCGTGCCGAGCATGCGCGTCGCGGCGCCGTTGCGGAAGTTCGGATCGAGCGCGCGGCTGCGGCGCGCGTAGTGCTCGACCTCGCCGACCATGTCGGCCCCGAGCAAGCCCTTGAGCTGCACGAGGCGCCCCGTGACGACGGCGCGCGCGTACGTGTACGCGGCCGTGTCGACCGCGCGCGCGCGCACCTCCGCGTACGCGAGCTGGCGATCTTCCGGGGTGTCCACGCCCGCGGCGATGAGGTCTTCGAGCGCGTCGGCGATGACGAGCGCGTCTTTCGTGGCGACGGCGGTCTCGAGCGCAGCGTTGGCGGGGCCCTGCGCGCCGGTCACGCCGCCCCAGCAAGCGGGCAAGGCCGCGAGGGCAGCGACGAGGAGGAGAAAGGACCAGCGCACGGGCGGGAGAAATAACATCGTCGGCGGGGAGAAGCGCCCCCGCGCAGGCGAGCGAAGAGGCGCTACTTGTCGTACGCAGCGACGACGCCGGCGTAATCGGCGGATGTCGCGGACTTGAGGGCGAGGATGCCCACTTCGCCGCACGTCGCTTTGCCCTCGCCCTCGCAAATCTTGGCGAGGTTTGCCTGGAACGCTTTGCGTGCGTCCGCGGGCGCGGAGGGGAAGGCGACGACGACCATGGGCGGGAGCTTGTCGCTCGACCAGACGGACTTGATGCCGGCGGCGCCGTCGATCTTGCCGAGCTCGGCGAGCTGCGCGTCGTCGACGAGCGCGCACGCCGCGTCGCCGCTCACGACCTTCTTGATGGTCTGGATCGGGCGGGTCGTCGTGACCAACGTGAAATCGCCGAGCTTGAAGGCGCCCTTCGAGACGACCTTGTCGATGAACTTGGGATCGTCGGCGTGGTCGCTGGCGAGCGCCTTGCCCTTGCAACCCGCGAGGTCCGCGGCGCTCTTGCTGATGAGGTGATACTGCTGGCCGCCGGCGCGATTGACCGCGACCTGGCCGATGATGTCGAGGTTGTGCTTGGCCTTGAGGCCGAGGAAGGCGCCGAGCGAGAGGATGCCGTACTGAGGTTTCTGCGCGGTGATGAACGCCTCGGCGTTGCCGCGGCTCGTGTGATACTCGCCCTTCGCGCCGCCCCAGCCGTTCTGCTTGGCGGCGACGGAGACGAACTTGTCGACATAAGGCTGGGCTTGCGCCGCGCTCCCCACCCCATGCTCCCGGAGCACGAGGACCCCGACCGTCCCCTCCGCGGCCGCGTCCGCGCACAAGAAACCAGAGGCGGAAGCGATCACGGCGGTGGCGAGCAGGGAGCGAATGACAGTCGTTCGCACGGGTAGACCTCCTGGCTGACTTGGACGAGGGAGCCGGGAAGGTATGCATCGGGAGCCGTACGGACATCGGAAAAAATGAGGGGAGAGAGTTGCTCGGGTGCGCAAAGGTGGGACGGGCCGTGCCATGGGTGAAAATCCTTCATGGAGTCGTACTGTTGGGTGGGTACGTCCCGTCCTCCTCCCAGGTGTCCACGAAGGTCACCCTTACATCTCCCCGCATCGCAGCGACGTCCACGGCAGTATGCTCCTCCACACGTTGGTACCGAAGGTCGACTTCCCCACGACCGACGGGGAGGCGCTTGATCTCGACCCAGTGGAGCCAGCGCGGGAGGGTGGGGCGGACGATCCGAAGCTCGTTGCCCGGCGCGTTGGGCGAGAGGCCGAGCAGAGCGGCGAGGAGGGTGGCCCACGAGGCAGCGGCCCAGGCCTGGGGGCTGCAAGCGACGGGGTAACGGACGGGGACGCCGAACGCGCTGCGCGCGAAGCCGCAGAAGAGCTCGGGCATGCGGTAGGCAGGGAAGTGCTGCGAGGCCTCGAAGAGCGCCGTGACGAGCTCGAGGGCGAGGGGCTCCTGGCGGTAGCGCTTGAAGCCGAGGGCGATGAGCGCGTTGTCGTGCGGCCAGACGGTGCCGAGGTGGTAGCCCGTGGGGTTGTACCGAGCCGCGCGCGTGGAGAGGGTGCGGATGCCCCAGCCGGAGAAGAGGTCCTCTTCCATGAGCCGTCGCGCCATGAGCTCGCCGCGCGCGTGCGGGACAACGCCGGCCCAGAGCGCGTGGCCCGCGTTCGAGGAGACGGTGGCGACCTGCCGTTTGTCGCCGTCGAGCGCGATGGCGTAGGCGTTGTCCGAAGGCATCCAGAAGGCCACGTCGATGGCGTCGCGGAGCTTGGCGGCGCGTAGCTCCTCGGAGGCGGCAAGCGCAGGATCGCCGAGGGCGCGGTAGATGCGGGCCGCGGCGCGGCGGCTCGCGTAGGCGTAGGCCTGCACCTCGACGAGCGCGATCGGCGGTTCGGCGAGGGTGCCGTCGGGATGCGTGATCGCGTCGGTGGAGTCCTTCCAACCTTGATTGACGAGGCCCGCGTCCGAGCGGCACGCGTACTCAAGGAAGCCGTCGCCGTCGCGATCGCCGTAGCGATCCATCCAGAGGAGCGCGGCGTCGAGGTTCGGGCGGAGCTCGCGGACGAGGTCGAGATCGCCGGTCGCGCGGTGGTACTCGGCGAGGAGGATGATCCAGAGCGGCGTGGCGTCGACGGTGCCGTAGTACGGCGAGAAGGGGACGACGCCGAGGCGCGCGAGCTCGCCGCGGCGCAGCTCGTGCATGACCTTGCCAGGCTCCTCGTCGCGCATGGGATCGTCGCGGCTGCCCTGGTGGCGGTGGAGCAAGCGCAGCGCCTGGCGCGCGGGTTCGGCGGAGATCCAGAGGTAGAGCAGCGCCGTGAGGATGGTGTCGCGCCCGAAGAGGCACGCGTACCAGGGGATGCCAGCGGCGATGAAGGGCGCGTCGGGATCCCCGGAGAGGAGGACACGGAGGTCGTTGCGCGCCTTCGCGAAGATCGCGTTGAAGAGGCTGTTGCTCGTCTCGACGCCGACCTGGCCGGCGAGCCATTGCTTGTAGCCCGTGAGCGCGCGGCGCGGGACCGCGGGGCCGTTCGGGTTCGTCAGCGGCGAGGCGTCGACGCTGACGCCGAGCGTGATGCACGTGGAGCCGCCGGGGCGGAGTTCGATGCGGTAACTCGCGGTGCACGCCGCGAGCCGGTCGGGCTTGGGATCGAAGCGGACCTCGGTGCGCCGCGCGAGGCCGTCGGCGCCGTCGTACCGGAAGCGCAGGACGGCCGGCATGTGCTCGGGCGCGTGTGGCTTGCCTTTGCGCGCGCCCTGCACGATGCCGCGGACCTCGAACATGTCGGAGAAGTCGGCCTCGAAGTGGAGCTCGACGTCGAGCGTGACGGGGAAGCGGTTGTAGTTCTGGAACGTGAGCGACTCGTTGACCTCGGTGGGACGAACCAGGCGGTAGCGGCGGATCTGGATGGTCTGCTCGTGGACGGCCTGGCCCTCGGGCGTGACGAGGTTCGGGTTCGTGAGGACCTGCGCGCCGAGGAAATGCGCGTGGTCGCTGGAGAGGAGGATGGTCGGGCGGAGGCCCTGGATGGCGAGCTCGTAGCTGCTCAAGAAGCGCGTGTCGCCGAGGTAGAGGCCGTACCCCTCGCGGTTCTTGCGCGGGACGTTGCCCTCGGCGTCCGTGAGCAGGAAGAGGTCGCCTTCCTTGAGCAGGGTGGCCTCGCGGATGTCGCGCGCGGAAGGCGGCGCGTCGAGGGAGACGATGCCGGCGGGCGTGTTCGCCTGTGGCGCAGGCAGGGGAGCGGGCGGGACGCGGTCGACGGGGGGAGCGAGATCGCCGCGCGCAGGGCCGTCGTCGGGAGGGCCGTTCATCAGGCCACCTCTTCATGGGGACGCTCGACTTCGCGCGCGACGGCGTCGAGGAGGTCGCTCACGTCGAACGGCTTCGAGAGGACACGGCGGACCTGCGGCGTGAGCCTGAGCTGGGCAAGGAACGCGGAGACGACGATGACGGGCGTGCGCCGCGTCTCCGCCTGCTCCGACAGCTCTTCGAGGACCGCGTTGCCGTCTTTGCCCGGCAGCATGAGGTCGAGCAGGACGAGGTCGGCGTGCTCGCGCTGGACGATCGCGGCGGCCTCGATGCCATCGGCGACGCCGACGACGTCGTAGCCCTCGGCGCCGAGCAGGAAGGTCTCGAGATCCCGGAGCTCGGGGTCGTCCTCCACGACGACGATCTTCTTCCTCGGCACGAAAAGGCTCCTCCAGTCGGTGGGGAAGGCAAACGCGCCCGCAGCGTCGAGCGCGCGGCCGGTCGCTGCACGAGCGACCCCCAGAGACCCAAGGTGCTCGCGCCTCGCCATCAGGGGTTCGCGGAGCACGTACGGTGCCGCGCCCGTGTGGCGGACGCGCACGTGCAGGCGTGCTCGGCAAGGCGCGAGCGCTCCGAAGCGCGAGGAAGCGCACGCGGCGCGGTTTTTCGCGGCGCTTCGGGGGGCGGCCGTGAAGGAGACGAAAAGCGAAATTCGTCCTTGCGCGCGGGGCTTCGGCCGATCTATCTATACGCCCCCGTTGGCCGAGGGGCCGGCGGAGCGATGTCCTTCACGGGAAGGCATCACGCGAAGATGGCGGAATTGGCAGACGCGCTGGATTCAGGTTCCAGTGCCTTAACCGGCGTGGGGGTTCAAGTCCCCCTCTTCGCACAGTTGTCGATTGGACAAACACGTCGCCGAGGGATTCGCGACTTCGCTTGGATGAGGTAGGCAGCCGTGATCCCTCGTGGTTCACGGTGCCAGCCTTGACGAGGACGATCCAATGTCGCATGGCGCGCCGGGGGGCTCGGGGGGGATGAAGCAGGTTCGCTCCCCAGCGGTCGCGGCCGGCGCATGGGCCTTCGGGGTCGTCGGTGTCATGACGAGCCTGCTTCTCGGCCTTGTCCCCATTGGGTGCAAGCAAGGCAAGACGGAGGGCGGCGCAGCGCCGGCCCCGAGCGCATCGGCGGCGACGAGCGCGGCCGCGGATCCGCCCGCGACCTCGGCGAGCGTCGCGCAAGCGCCTCCGCCTCCGTCGAGCGAGCCAGTGGGCTCGGGCGTGTCGTCGTTCGTCGCGGCCGCGCAGACCGAGGGGTGCAAGGCGCAGAGCGGGGACATCGCGACGTACCTGCAACGCGGCGAAGTGACGGTCGCGGGGAGCGAGGGGTCGCTCGCCGCCGCCTGGCTCATCAAGCTCGCCGCGAACAAGCCGGGCGCGCAGCTCGCGTTCGCTGGGTTCGCCCTCGACGCGAAGCAGGTGGCGCGCGCGCGTGGCATCGGGACGGCCAACGAGACGGCGCCGCGAATCTTCGCGAACGGGGCTGGCTGGACGCTCGTGTGGTTCGACGAAAACGGGCTGGCGTACACGAAGCCGCGCTGGGAGACGGCGCCGGCGCCCGTGATCGAGCACCTGAGCACGGTGAACGCCGCGAACGCGGACGACGTGGCCCTCGCCGCGACGCCCGCCGGGGCGATCGTCGCGGTGGCGCCGTTCAACATGGAGAAGGCGCAGCTCGGGCTGTTCCAGTTCGCCCCGACGGACGCAGCCGCGCCGGCCGTGCAGGCGCTCGGCGCGACGCACCACGCCCACGAGCCGCGCAGGCCCGCCGTCGCCGCCGATGGAACTGGCTACACGCTCGCCTGGCACGAGGGGGACGGGCGGATCGTCGTGTCGCGCTTCGATCTCGCGGGCAAGGAGATCGACGAAGCCTACACCCTCGCGGCGGCCCCGCCGGCCGGCGCGCCCGCGCGCGAACGCGTGAACCTCGTGGCCACGACGAAAGGCGCGATGGCCGTGTGGATCGAGGGCGACAAGATCCTCGCGCGCGCCGTCGACGCCGCGGCGCGCCCCGGCGAAAAGACGTGGCTGGTCGGGCGCGGTCGGGCTCCGGCGCTCGCGCCGATCGGCGACGGCGCGCTCGTCGTGTTCCTTGGTCAAGAGGGCGGCAAGGACGATCAGGTCCTCGCGGTGAAGCTCTCGGAGAGCGGCGAGCCGTCGGCCACGGGCATGCGGATCAGCGACGGGACGGGCGCGGTGAAGGACGCGGCGGCGGTCACGTCGGCCGGCCCGCGGTTGGGCTTCCTATGGGCCGAGCCCATGAGCAACGGCGTGAGCACGAAGCGCGCGATCCTGCGGACGCTCGAGTCGAGCTGCGTCCCCTGAGCGCGGGAGAACGTGTCGTTCGCGCACGCGTGCAGGGCGTGTCCTCTACGCGCGCGTGACGAGCGCTCGGCCTGTCGCGCCGCGTGATCAGGACGCGAGGAACGTCGACAGCTTGCCGCCGGCCGCGACGTGGGCCTGGGCCGCGCCGAGCTCGCTGAAGTCGAGGCTGCGCACGGAGAGATCCCGGTACCGGTTTTTTTCGACGAACCGGAGCTCGTCGGGGCGCGCCCAGTCGATCACGTGGGGCGACTTCGTCGAGACGATGAGCTGCCGGTGATCGGCGCAGGCCTCGATCACGTCGAGCAGCGCGACGATGCTGCCGGGGACCGCGGCGATCTCGGGCTCCTCGATGAGCAGCGCCGTCGCCTCCGGATCCACGAGCGCGACGAGGAGCTCGAGCCTTCGGATCACGGCGTCGGACAAACGACCGAAGTCCACGCCCTCGAACGTGATGCTGGCGCGGTCCTGCGGCGCGACGTCCGCGCGCGCGGAGGTGTCGCGCGTGATCTGGACGGCGAGCTCGCCAGGCGCGCCGATGCGCTGGCAGAGCTCGACGACCTTGTTGTACCGATCGCGGTGGAGCTCGAACCAGATGACGAGCGTCGACGCGAGCGAGAGCAGGCGCGCGTCGAGGCCCCGCGACGTCCAGAGGACGCCTGAGCGGCCGGTGAGCGTGACGCCTGTGCGATCCTCGATCGGGGGGCGCGCGAGGGCGAGGCCGAGCCAGCGGATGCCTTCGAGGTAGGCGCGGATGCGACGCAGGTCCTCGGGGACACGATCGGCGGAGTCCCCGGCGAGCGCGAGCGCGCCGACGCCCGAGGGGAGCGAGATGCGGCTGCCGTCGCCGAAGACGGCGCGTCGATCACGCACCGTCCAGAGATCCACGTTGGCCTCGTCGGTCCTCGCGGCGTGTTCTTCCCAGCGCATCGAGGGCGGGAAGGGCTCGTCGTCGTCCTCGAGATCTTGGAAACGCCGATCGTAGCCGTAGACGAGGTGCTCGCCGGCGTCGCCTTCGAACTCGCAGCGGAAGTGGCGCGGTTTTTCCGGGTCGCTCAGGGCGTGGACCGCGATGTGCGCGCCTTCGGCGATGCCCTGGACGAGGAGCGACGCGAGGGTCCCGCCCTTCGCGACGAGCACGGTGCGACGCGGGGCGATGGCGAGCTCGATCGTGCTGCTCCCGATCGCCTGGTAATCACCGATCGTCACGGACACGAGCCGGGCGGCCAGGGCTCGGGGAAAGACGGAGGTGCGGGCCGGTTCGATCATGAGAGGGCACCTTCCTCCTACCACGCTGCGTGGGGGGTTGGCGTATCCCTTCTGCACGGGCGGGACGCTTCATTCCGTCCATCCTTGGTTTGCGAGCGTAAGCGAGATTAGGCGCTAGAATTCGTGGGTGAGCGAGGCCATTTCCCCGAGGTCCGCGCTTTCGCGCGTCGCCCGAGCCGAGGGCCCGACGGAGCTCCCTCCTCTCTCGGACCCGTACCTGCGGGGGCCGAGGTCGCCGCACAAAAAGCCGCTCTCGACGCTGGCATTGACGTCGATCCTGGCGCCGTTCGTGGGCGGACCGTTGGGCTCGGTCGCCGCCATCGTCTTCGGCTGGGCCGCGCGTCGCGAGATTGACGGCGTAGGCACAGGACGCCGCGGGTATGTCCTGGCGACACTGGGGATGGGCCTCGGGATTTGCCTGACGGTGGCTTGGGGCGCGGCCATCGCGTTCGGGGTGTGGACGATGGAGCGGCGCCACGAGGCGCAGCTCGATTCGATCGCCAATGTCGTGACGGTCGGGGATACGCCGAGGCCGCTCGAGGGTTCGGTCGAGGCTGCGGAGCCTGCGTCGCCGCCTTCCAAGGCCGTGCCGGTTCTCCAGAAAGAGACGGCCGTTCACAAGGAGGGCAACGTCACGATCGTGGATGTTGGGATCTCGGTGTCGTCGCTCTCGCAGGAGCTCGCGAAGCAACGCGCGGCCGCGGCGGCGGCGGGCGAGACGATCGTCGTGATGACGACGAAGAGCGAGTGCGTCTCGTGCCGCAGCTTGTCGACGTCGCTCGAGCATCCGCTCATGCAGACGGCGCTCGCGCGGGTGCGGCTCGTGCGTGTGGACATCGACGCGTTCGATGAGGACCTCACGGGGCTGAAGATGCCGCACGAGCGGGTGCCGAGTTTTTTCCTCCTGGCGCCGGATCTCTATCCGCGCGACGCGATCGACGGCGGCGAGTGGGACGAGGACGTGCCCGCGAACATGGCGCCCGTGCTCGGCGCGTTCGTGCGCGGAAAATACGAGACGCGGCGGCAGAGCTTCGAGCCGATTCAAAACGGCGGGATCAAGCTCTGAAGCAGGCGCGCGCTGCGGCTTCGGATCTCGGGCGCGAGGCTTCCCTCCGCTGCTAGGATGCGCCGCCATGAAGCGCGCCGGGCAGATCTCGATCTTCGTCCTCTGCGTCTTGTTCAGCGTCTCCGCCGCGGTGAACGTGATGTCGGACAACAGCGAGGTCGAGCGCGCAGCCGCGGCCGTGGCGTGTGGGGAGCAGGGGCCGAATTGCCGCGCGCAGGTGACGCGGCTCGAGCGAACGCCGTTCGGGCAGACGTTCGAGATGGTGACGCCGAAGCGGACGGTGGATGTGGTCTGCCGGCGCGCATTCGTGATGGTGGGCGACTACGCCTGCAAGCTTCGCTGATGGGAAGGCCCTCGCTTCGGTCCTTGACCGGGCTCGTTTGCCCGCGCTGCCGCGACCCGAAGCCTGCGCCCGTCGAGACGACGGAGCCCGTGTTTTGCCCGCGCGACGGACTCGCGCTCGTCGCCGCGGTGGTCCTCGCCGATGCGGATGGAGATCCGTTCCTCGGGACGACGATCGCGGGGCGGTACGTGGTGCTCGGTCGGATGGGCGCGGGCTCGATGGGGGCGGTGTACCGAGCGTGGGACGCGGCGCGGGGGCAGGACGTCGCGGTGAAGGTGTTTCGTGGGGATCGGGGGCTCGGCGCGCGGGCGCTCTCGCGGCTCGATCGGGAGGCGCGGGTCCTCGCGATGCTGCGATCGCCGCACACGGTGCAGGTGCTCGACGTGGGGGAGGTCGTGCACGGCGGGCAGGACGCGCTCGTCTCGCCCACGGTGTCGCGGTTCCTCGTGATGGAGATGCTCGAAGGCGAGCCGCTCGGCGTCCGGCTGCGGCGGGAAGGGCGGCTCTCGATCGTGGAGGCGACGCGGCTCGGGACGCATGCGCTCACGTCGCTCGCCGAGGCGCACGAGAAGGGGATCGTCCACCGGGATCTGAAGCCGGACAACGTGTTCATCGCCCGCCTCGGCGGAGGGGCCGAGGGGGCCAAGCTGCTCGATTTCGGGCTCGCCGACCTCGGGCCCTCGCCGCGCGACCCGAACGACGCGCTCGGGTGCGGGGGTGGTCCCGTCGGTACGCCTCGGTACATGTCGCCGGAGCAGGCGCTCGGGGAGCCGGTCGATGCGCGCAGCGATCTGTATGCGGTGGGCGCGCTCCTTTACCAGATGCTCGTGGGCAGGCCCCCGTTCGTCGAGCGGGACGCGGCGCGGGTGATGGCCAAACACGTGCACGAGCCGCCGATCGCGCCTCGCGAGGCTGCGCCGGAGGCGGGGATCCCGCGCGCCTTGTCGGACCTCGTGGTGCGGGCGCTCTGCAAGCGGCCGGAGGATCGGCCGGAGAGCGCGCGGGCGTTCATCGAGGCCCTCGAGGAGGCGTGCGCCCAAGGCGCGGGGCCCGGCGTGGCGCGGCATGCAGCAGACGGGCGCGAAGCGGTTGTACGGCGCCCGGAGAGCCGTGTACCTTCGCGCACGGACAACGATGGATCCTCGTGAAATCGAAATGCTCGTCCAGCGCCTGCTCGCGAACCCTCACGATCAGGAGGCGCTCGCGTACGCGCATCGTGCAGGCGCGCAGGACCCTCGCTCGTACGCCATGTTGCTCGAGCGCGTCGGCACGCAGACGCCGGATCCCGCCTACGGCGCACATTGGCTGAGCGAGGCCGCGAACGTCTGGCAAGCGGCGTTCGGCGACATGAACAACACCGTGCGCACGTTGATGCTCGCGGTCGACAAGGATCCGATGCATCGCTCGGCCGAGCGGCTCGTGCAGATGTTTCGCGAAAAGGGCGACGTCATGTCGCTCGTCCAGCTTTACGAACGGCAAGCGAAGGGGCTCGCGCCCGCGGCAGCCAAGCCGGAGGTGCGCGCGATGCTCCTCAAGCTGCACGAGGAGCTTGGACGGATGTGGAGCGAGCCGCAGCTCGCGCGGCCCGAGCGCGCGGTGGAGAACTGGCGCAAGGTCGCCGAGCTCGATCCGCGCAACGTGTATGCGATCTACGCGGCGCGCGAGATCTTGAAGGCGCAGCAGCAGTACGCGGAGGCGATCCCGTACTTCGCGATGGAGCAGGCCATCGCCGAGGATCCCGAGCGCAAGCTCGCGCTCTACCGAGACGAGGCCGACATCCGCAAGCGCGCGGGTGACATGCCGGGCGCGACGCAGGCGCTGCGCTCGGCGCGCGCGGTGCGTCCGACCGACGTTGCGTTGACGCAGGAGCTCGGCGTGAGCGTGCTCGAGCGCATCAACGCGGGCGAGAACGTGCCGCAGCCGGAGCGCGACGAGACAGCGGCGATCTTCGTGCAGCTCGCGGAGACGTACGACGGGGAGTACGGGCTCTCGTACTCGTTGTCGGCGCTCGGCGCGTCGCCGGGGCACGACCGCGCGATGCAGCTCGCGGATCACTTCGGGGCGCTGCTCGGTCGTACGGGGGAGCTCGGTCCGCAGTACGCGGCGTACTTGAAGGCGAACCCGAACGGGTTCATGGCGAACGTGGCGCGGATGAAGGTGGGGAACGCGCAACCGCCGCCGCCGCCGCAGCCCGCGGCGCAAGCCGCGCCCGCCGCGCCGCAGCCTGCGCAGCCGGTGCAACCCGCGCAGCCCGTGTCCGCCGCGCAGCCCTCGCAACCGCCCGCAGCCGC
>NZ_JARZHI010000084.1:0-38504 GCF_029946465.1 Polyangium sorediatum | reverse complement strand
GGCGCCGATACCGCCTGGCCCCGCGCGCTCCCGCCGCGCGCCATCCCCTTCTGCGCCCCGCCGCTCTGCGCGCCCCGCTGCGCCGCAGGCGCGCCCGCACCGCCGCGCTGCGACGGCGCCCGCGACGCTCCCTGCCCACGCGCCGCCGGCGCCTTCTGCGTCGCCGCGCTCTTGCGCGCTTGCGTCCGCGCCGCCCCGCCCGCCACGGCGCCCGCGTTCCGCTTCTGCGCGACCGCCGCGCCCCGCTTCTGCGTGACCGCCGCGCCCCGCTTCGCCGGAGCCGCCTTCGCCGCGCTCCGCTTCGCCGCGCCCCGCTTCGCCGCACCCGCTGCCCGCTTCGGCATCGCCTGGCGCTTCGCCGGCGCGCGCTTGCGCGGGGCCGCAGCCTTCTTCGCCCCGAGCGCCTGCACGGCCACCTGCCGCGCCGCGATGCCCAGGCTCCGCTCCAGAATCGGGCGGTGCCCCTCCGCGAGGCGCTCCGAGAACCGCACCGAGAGCCGCTCGCCGAGGTGCTCGAGCTGCTCGCGCTCCATTTCCCCCTCCGCCTGGGGCAGCAGCTCGCTCTCCTCCTCCTCGACGTGATTCATCACGATGTCCTTGAGCGCGCCGAGCTTGGCCGAGAACGTCTCGTCGCCCACGCTGACCGACATCAGCCGATAGAGCGCGAAATCCGCCACCGCGTGCTCCTCGAAGGCCTCGCGGATGCGACTGCTCGGGCCGAGCGCCTCCATCGCCGCCGGATAGAAGATCTCCTCCTCGATCGCCGTGTGCGCCGCGAGCGCGTTGGCGAGCTCCTCGCGGAGCGAGGCACGTTCGTCCTCGTCCTCGGCGCCCTCGATCTCGCGGAACAACTCTTCGACTTCGCGGTGATGCTGCTTGAGTAGGTCGGTCGCCTTCATGTCGAGCTCCTCAATCCGTTCCTCTCGGCGTGCCGCGCCTCGCCGAGGCGCCGCCCTTCGTGCTCGCGGCTTCTTGCGCGTGGCATGCCAAGACCCCCGAGGGCCCGGAGAAAAGCGAGGGACGGACGGCGAACCTCCCCCGACCGCGCCCCGACGGAAGGCCGCGACCCGAGCGAAAGCACGAGCAAAACGAGGCACCGAGCCGAGCCTCGGCCGCGCGCGGGGCACACGCCGCGGCAGGCCCGTGCCCCGCTCGTGGCGCGCGCCGGCGGCCACGAAACGTAGAGCCGCGACCGCGCGCGGCCGGCGCAGTCGATCGTGGCGGGTGGCACGGAAGCGCGCACCCGGGGCGATCGCGCGGGGCGCGCGCGGGCAACAAAGGAGCAGGCGGCTAGGGCGCGGCCGGCGCCTCTCCCTCCACGAACACGAACGACGGGGGGTGGGTCGAGACCATGCGGTTCACCACGCTGGTGTAGTTTTGTGCCCCCGGCCCGATCACGAACGGATCGACACCGGCGTCGATCGCCGCGCCAAAATCCACGGCGGAAAACCAGGATGTGACGTCGAACTGGACCTCGATCCGCGAGGTCGCCTCGGTGACCGTACCCTCGACCTTCGTGGTCGGCACGGCGCGCTGGCCCTGAAAGAGCGGCTTCACGTCGATGTCCGCCTCGAACCGGACGGACGTGCCGGCGCGGCTCGCCACGCCCCGCACGCGCGCCGAATGCCCGCCCGGCGCCTCGGGCGAAGCCGCGGCCTCCTGCTCCGGCAAGAACCAGTGAATCCCGTAATCGTACGAGGCGCTGCGCACGTCCCCTGCGAACCCCGCGTACGTGCCGAGCGGCGTCTCCCCTTCCCCGAGGGCGTCAATCGTCGTGATGCGCCGGATCTCCCCGACCGCCGCGTCGCAAAGCGTGGCCGAACCCGAGGCGCTGGCGCAAAAATAGGCCGGCCCAAACGCCACGCGCGCCTCGTCCAGGGTGACGGTCACATCGCCCACGACGAATTCATTCGTCGCAGGAGAGGTGAAGACCGCAGGGAACGAAACGTCGGGCTGGCCGGTGCCGGTGCCGCAGCCGGCGAGGAAGAGGACAAACGGGAACAACGAGCGCAGAAGACATCGCATGGAAGCTCTCCGGCTCAGAGGTAAAAGGTCAAATTGCCGAGGATCGTGAGCGGCGATCCGGCGGAAATATGGCGGGCGGGCAGATGCGAGGGGATGTCGCTCGTCCGCCAATCGGAGACGAAGACGTACTCGGTGTCCGCATACCGCGCGTTGAAGAGGTTCGTGGCGTCGACGCCGATCTCCACGAAATCGCGCCGCAAGCCGAGCGAAGCGTCGACGACGAAGACGGTGCGGGCCTCCTGGGCATACGGCAGCGGGCGCGGCGACAAAAACGTGGCGCCGTACCCGGCGCGGGCGACGAGCGGTTTGCCGCGGAACGTGCCGAGGGCGCGACGATAGGAGACGTCGGTCCGCACGACGACGGGCGGAACGTAGGGGAGCGATTGGCCCTCGACATAGGGCGGCGTGGGGTTCTCCGGGGTCGGCGGCGGCGGGGAATCGAGGGTGGCCCGGACGAACGTCGCGCTGATCGAGGCATTGAAGCCGGTCAGGGGATTGGCCTGGAGGTAGGCGACGAGGCCGCGGCGGGTGGTCGGGCCGATCCGCTCGAGCCGGCCTTCCTCGGCGTCGAAGGCGAGGTCGTAGGAGAGGCGCGTCTCGTAGGCGACGAGCGTGGCCGAGAGGCGGGCGGGTTCATATTGATACCGCGCGCCGGCCTCGTAGCTGTGGACCGTGGCGAAGGGCGCCTGCTCGCCCTCTTCGAGCTGCCGGGCCTGCGGGGAGCGGTAGCCGCGGCCATAGGCGGCAAACAGGCGCAACGAGGGCAAGGGATCGACCTCGAGCGTGGCGCGCGGGCCCCAGGCGATGCCGGCGGCGGTGCGGCGATACCCGATGAAATGGGTCTCTTCGCGGAAGGCGGGGACCTGGTTGCCGAGCCGGTCGTCGATGTCGAAGGAGATGAAGTCGGCGCGCAGGCCGCCGCGCAAGCGCGCCCAGCGCGAGAACGTGAACAAGGCGTCGGCGAAGGCGCCGATGCGGAGCGAGCGGACGGTAGTGTCGACGCGGCGGTCCCAGGTCTCGTTTTGCGGCGCTTCGAGCAGGTTCTGCGCCTGGTCGATGGAATGCGCCTCGGCGTCGGCCCCGAGGGTGAGCTGGGCCTTGAGCCAGGAAGCCGCCTCGTACCGGCGGGTGCGATACGAAGCACGCGCGCCGAAGCCGCCGTCGTCGTTCGATTGCTCGATGAGGTCGCCGCGGCCGGCCCAGGTGGGCCTTAGGCGCGAGCGCTGGGTGTAGCCGGTGAAATTGAGGCGGCTGCGGTAGGTGCCATAGGCGCCCCAGAGGCCAAAGGAGGCCTCGGAGCCGTCGTCGCCGGTGCGCTGAAGGGAAAAGCTCGCCTGCGTGCGCGTGGCGGCGGCGGATTGCGAGCGGGCGGAGGTATCCGGGTAGGCGCCGTAGAAATCGACGATCCGGCGGTCGATGTCGTCCCTACGGAGGACACCCGCGACCGTGGAGCGCGCGCCATACGAGGAGAGGTGCACGAGGGCGGAGAGGTCGCCCGGGAGTTCGAATCGGTACTGTCCGGTAAAACCGCCCGAGATGCTGCCGCGCACGCCTTCGCCGAAGCCGTCCGTCGTGCGCACGACGGCCGCGCCGAACGTCTCCTCGGATTGGCCGGCGGGCGCGAAGATGGCGACGAGGCGCTTCGTGTCGAAGGAGCCGTACGACGCGGTGGCCCGGACGCCGCGCTCCTCGACGCCGAGGTCGAAATCGACGCTGCCCGCGACGGCGAAATCACCCTGGTGCGGATCGTAGACGCCTTCGAGGACGCGCAAGCTGCGCACGGTCTCGGGGATCAGGACGTTGAGATCGGCATACCCCTGCCCGTGAATGTGCGAGGGCTGATTGAGGGGAATCGTGCCGCCGACGGTGAACTGGATGTCCTGGCCATGATCGGCGTCGAAGCCGCGGAGAGAGACGCGCTGGGCGACGGCGTCGCCCTCGGGGCGCATGACGTGAAAGCCGGGCGCGGACTTGATGAGGTCGGCGGTGGTGGGGCGCGGGGCGCTGTCGAGGACGGCGCGGCCGAGGCGAAAGTCGGAGGCGCCACGGCGCGGAGGGTTCGGCCGGCCCTGGACGTGGATCTCGATCGGCTTGCCCGGCTCGGCGACGGCGTGCGGCAAAGCGAGGCCGGAGTCGAGCTCGGCAGGCGGCTCGCCGTGCGAATGCGTGTGCTTGTCCGCGGGCGGCTTGTTCGCAGGCGGTTTGGTCGCAGGCGCGAGCGGGCCGGGCGGAGGGACCGCGTCCGGGGGCGGCGTGTCGGTCGGCGCGCCCGGCGGAACGGGGACGGGCGGGTGCGGCTCGGGCGCGAAATGGAAGGGGACACGAATGCGGGCGCGGATGGGCACGCCGTCGCGGGTGGCAGGGCTGAAGCGCCAGCGACGGACGGCGGCGAGGGCCGCGGCGTCGAAGGCTTCCCCGCCGGAGACGGCGATCTGGGCGTCGCCGACGGTGCCGTTGCGCTCGACGGTGACGAGGACCTCGACGGTGGTGTCGACGCCCTGCGCGAGCTTGTCCGGGGGATAGACGGCGTCGACGTGCTCGACGACCGTCGGAAGCGTGACGTTGGCCTGGCCGGCCGGCGCCTGGGGGGCTCGCGGCTGGGCCAACGCCGGGCGCGCCACGAGGAGGCCCGCAGCGAGGGCGATGGCGTTTGACCATCGAGACAAAACGAACCTCAACCGATCCTCCGTCGGGCCCCTTCGGATGGGTGCTTTACACGCGGAGGGCGGGGAGCGGAACGCGAAAATCACGCCGCGCGGCGGATCTCACTCGATCGTCCCCCACACACGCAGCGCCGCCGCCGTGTCTGGGTCGATCGTCGCGGGCTCCCGCTTCTGCAGCCCCGCGCGGGTCGACTGGTCGCGCGCCATGATCCGGCGGAAGAGCGCTTGCGCCGCGAGCGGGAGGGTTTCGCGGCGGTTGAAGGCGCAGGTCGGGTCGAGCTCGAGGTCGCAGAGGAAGGGCGCGGCGTCGTAGCGGCCCGTCATGATGAGCTCGCCCCAGCGGGCCGAGAAGCGGTCGTCGAGCGTGGCGATCTGCGGCTCGAAGGAGGAGTCTTCGAGGCCCGACGCGACGGCGGAGAGGTCGCGGCCGAGCCCAGGGCGGGAGAAGGAGATGCCGAGGGCGGAGAGGGTCGTCTGGCTGAGGTCCCACACTTCGGTGGGGAGGTTGACGTGGGCGCCGCCGTACCGGGCGTCCGGGAAGCGGACGTAGAGCGGGAGGGTGAGGTGGGGCTCGGCGAGATCGTCGCCCTCGGCGTACAACGCGCCGGCGCCTGCCGCGACGTCGCCGGTGACGACGAAGACGGTGCTCTCCCAGATGCCGGCGGTCTTGAGGGCCGTCACGAGGCCGCCGAGGGCGCGGTCCTGCGCGGCCATGGCGGCGCCTTCGAGGGCGCGGATGCGCTCCTGGTCCGGCGCGGAGACGGCGTCCTTCTTGTCCCTCCTTTTCCGCAAGGTCGCGAGCTGCTGCGCCCCGCGGCGTGGCTCGATGACGCCCGTGTAGGTGCTCGGCGGGAGCTGCGCTTGCTCCTTCGGCGAGACGTCCCAGGGCGGATGTCCGCCGCGGGCGTGCACGACGAGGAGGAGGCGCGCCTCGGGCGATTGGCGGAGCACGTCGGTGAGCCAGGTGGCGGCCGCATCATAGGGCGCGGTGGCCGGATCGTTGCCGTAGGGGGGATATTCGACGAAATGCTCCCAGCCCTCGCCGAAGCCGAACGATTTGAACGTGGCCGGGACGCCCGTGAACATGGCCGCGCGAATGCTGGCGTCGTGGGCGACGGCGCCGAGCGTGGTGTTCGAGGCCGGCATGCGCGCGCCGAAATCGGTGAGGGTATGCGCGCGCGGCGGCATGGCCGTGAGCAGGGAGCCGACGACGCTGCCCGGAAAGGTGGTCGGGGCGCGATGGCGGTGGAAGGTGGTCGCGGTGAGCGCGAGCTCGGAGAGGGTCGGGAGTTGCGGCGTGGGGCCTGCGTGCCACGGCGGGAGGCTGTCGCGGTCGAGGCCGTTCATGACGACGAGGACGACGGCGCGGGCCTTGGCGGTGGACGGCGGAGGCGCAGCGGGCAGGACGAGGACGGGGTCGCCGAAGAGGATACGCGCGCCCTGGGACGTGCCCTCGGCGCGGAGCTCGAGGGTGGCGAGGGGGCCGCCCTGGGGGTCGAGGGGGAGGTCGACGTCGGTCCAGGCGGCTTTGTCGCCGCCGGTGAGGTGCTGGGTGAGGACGTCGACGGGCTTCTGGCCGTCGCGAAGGAGGCGCACGCGTGCGTCGGCCTCGCCGGGTCCGAGGACACCGACGGAGGTGCGGAGGCGCGCGCCGGGCGGGAGGCGGAGGGTGCAGCGGACGGAGCCGGGGCCGCGGAGGGCGATCGAGCGGTGCGGGACGCCGGAGAGGGCGGCCTCGCGGAGGATGACGTCCCGGAGGGTGGGCGGGCCGTAGGTGGCGGTGCTCTCGTCGGGGACGCCGATGCGGATCCAGTCGAGGTCGACGAGGGGATCGCCGCTCTTGGCGCGACCCATGAAGCGGAAGGTGAGGGTGTGGGGGCCGGGATCGACGGGGAGCGAGGTGGCCCCGGTGGTGGCGATGCGGATGTGGTCGCGCTGGAAGTTGAGGGTGCCGAGGGGCTGGTCGTCGAGGGAGACGGTGGCGGCGCGGGCGCCGAGGCCCATGGAGCGAGCGGCGACGAAGATGGGGCTCGCTTCCGGCAGGACGAAGGTAACGCGCAGGGTGCGGTTCGAGATGCGCATCCAGGTGGAAGCGTCGTGCTCGATGGGATCGATGCCCCTCGGGGCGACGCCGGACCAGGCGAAGCGGCCGACCATGGCATCGGTGCCGGTGTCGAGGAGCAGGCCGCGATGTTCGAGGTCGCAGCCGGGGAGCTGGTCGACGAGGTCGGCGACGATACGAGCGGGCGCAGGCGGCTCGGGGGCAGCGGCGCTGGTGGTGGGCGCGGGGGTGCCCTGCTCCTGGCGCTTGCCGGAGCTGCAGGCGCTCGCGCCGAGGGCGGCGGCGAGGAGGGCCGAGAGGACGATCGGGGCGGAAGGCGTCAACGCGACCAGGGTGGCGCGATGCGGAGGCGCGTCAAGCGGGGTTGTGGGGGGAGGACGTCGGAGCGAGGTCACCAAGGAGGCGCTGCGCGACGGTCGCGGGGGCGCTTCGTGAGGCGCGTTCGCTCGCCGCGGGGGTCGATGCCGTCGCTGGAGGTGCGGGGCGGTGTTTCGAGGGCCGGGATGCCGTCGGGAGGACGACGGGGTCGCTTTGCGGAGGTCGCGATGCCGTTGAAACGGCGACGAGGTGGCTTCGCGGCGGTCGCGGAGGCGAGGCGTAAGTTACGGAACGCCTTCGCGACCGGCTGGCGCTGGAAGCTTGAGACGCGTCAACGCGACCAGGGCGGCGCGATGCGCAGGCGCGTCATGCGCCCTTCCTTGACGAGGGCGAACCGGACGCGCTCCTCGCCGCGGAGGCGGACGCGGATCTCGTACGGGTCCTTCTTCGGCGCGAGCTTCGACTGGACGATCGGCCCGGTCCCGACGAGCTGGCCGTCGACGTAAATCGAATCACTCGGCCCGGCCACGACCTCGAGGAGCCCCTGGCCCGCGGGGACCTTGTCCTCGGCGCGGAGGGGGAGGTCCTGCGGCATGACGGGGAAGTCGGCGGTGTCGCCCTCGCGCCGGTCGCGGGGGGTCGTCGCGGCCGCGGCAGGCTCGGGCTCGGGCGCGGGCGGGGCGGCGGCCGCGGGCGGGCCTTCGGCGGTGACGGTCGGGGTCGGGATCGGCGCGGGCGCCGGGGCGACGCGCTGGTGCGCGAGGCGGCTGCCGACGGCGAAGACGGTGCCGGCGACGGCGAAGAGGATCCAGACGCTGACGCGCGTGCGCGAGCTGCCCTCGCGGCGAGAGGGCGGGGCCGAGTCGCGGCTGACCTTCTCGTTGCGGCGGAAGCGGCTCGGGCGGCTCTCGACGTCGGAATCGAGGGTGCGGGCGCCGGGCGCGTGGGCCGAAGGCAACGCAGACCGCGGAGGCGGCGGGAGATCCTCGACCGGCGGGGGGACGAGGGTGCCGAGCGACGTCGGAATGGGCCGCGCCGACGGGAGGGTCGAGGCACGCGGCGCGGGTGCGGGCGCGGCAACGGGTGCGGGTGCGGGTGCGGGCGCGGCCATGACCACGGGCGCGGCCATGATCTCGGGCGCGAAGAGCGGCGCCGGGGCGGCCACGGCCATGGGCGCAGGCGTGAGCACAGGCACGGACAGGCGCTCGACCTTCCGCGGGGCCACCGGGCCGGGCGTGGGCGAGGGCTGCTTCACCGCAATCAACTGTCGGAGGACGTCGAGGGTCGGCTCCTCGGTGGGCATGTGCGCGAGGTCGAGGACCGATCCGACCTCGACCGAGAGGACCTCGTCGGGCTGGAGCGAAAGGATCGACGGGGCCGGCGAGGCCTCCTCGCGGGCGAGGACCGGGCCGGGCGTGGCCGAGCGGTCGATGATCGCGGAGATCGGCTCCGGCGTGCTCGGCGCAGGCTCGGGCAGGATGTCCGCGAGCGCAGGGATGAGCGCCGGAGGCGGCGGACGGCGCACGCCGCGGAGCCGCTCGGACTCGCGGTGCACGGCAGGCGTGAGCAGATCCGCGCCGGCCTCGCCGACGATGGCGGTGATCGCGCCGTGGGCCGCGGCGTCGCAAAGGACGTCCTCGACGAGGTGCGAGGCCGCCTTGCCGTTCGCGACGAGCGCGCGAGGCGAGGCGCCGGCCGCGATCGAGCGCAGGAGCGAGCGCAAGGGCTCGGGCGTCGCGTGCTCGGCGGGGCCGAGGAGGTCGAGGTCGATCTCGACACGCTCGACGGTCATGAGCGAGGCACCCGAGAGCAGGCGTTGCGCGGCGCGGGCCGAGGCGATCGGCGCGACGAGCTGCTCGGCGAGCGAGCCTTCGAGGTCGGGGCGCGCGCCGGAGACACGCGCGGCGGCGTCGTCGACGGGCGCGACGACGAAGCGGCCCGCGCCGAGGCCGAGGAGGCGCGCGAGCACGCCTGGGCCACGCTCGAAGGAGCCATCGGCCGTGGTGCGCGTGGCCCGCACGGGGCGGCCTTCGCGGATCTCGACCTCGTAGAGGTAGAGCGCATCCCGCACGGAGAGCGTGGAAGCGGGCCGGTGGGCGCAGGCGAGCGCGAGCAGGGTGCGCGGCGTGAGGCCGTCGAGGCGGCCGCGGACCTCGCCGCCTTGCGCGAGGCGCTCGGCGACGCGCAGGCGGGGGCGCAGGATCTCGCGGAGGCGCTGGACGATCGCCGAAGCACTCGCCTCCTTGCGTAGGTAGCCGTCCGCGCCGGCGCCGAGCTCGCGCACGCGCTGGAGGAGGTCCTCTTTCCAGGAGAGGAGCACGACGGGGACGTCGCGGAGCGCGAAATCACGCTTGAGCGCACGGCAAAGGGCAAAACCGTCGAGGCCGGGCATGACGATGTCGCTGACGACGAGGTCGGGCGCGACCTCGCACGCGAGCTCGAAGGCGCGCTCGCCGTCGTGGGCCTCGTACACGGTGGCGCCCGCGGCGCGCAGGACGCCGGCGAGGAACCAGGTGACGGCGGCGTCGTCGTCGGCCACGACCACGCGAAGGCGATCGAGCGTGGGCACGCGCGCGCCGCGGGCCTCGCCGAGCGCCCGCACGCGCGTCGCCTTGCCCGACTGCTCGGGGCCGCCGAGCCAGGGCGCGAACGGGAGCGCGCCTTCCGGACCGCTCGGCGAAAACCGCACCTTGCCTTGCGACTCGATGGTGACGAGGTCCCGGATCCGCGCGACCGCGCCCCAGAGCGCGGCGAGCACCTGGCTGCCCTCGCCGAGCTCGATCCGCGTGCCGCGGGCGCGGACGTCGGCCGCGTCGCAGAGGCCACGACGTAGCTCTTCGGCGAGGCGCGTGCCGAGGTCGTCCAGCGTGACCTCCCCGATCGGCGCGCGGGCGATCTCGCGACGCACGTAACTCGCGGTCACCTCGGCGCAGGCCTTCCGCAAGGCGTCCGGCGAGACGGGCTTGGGCAAGGTGCGCGCGACGCCGAGCGCCGCGTAGAGCGCGGCGTCGTCGGGCCGGGAGAAGCGGCCGAAGAGGAGGATCGGCACCTCCTCGGTGAGGGGATCGGCGAGCAAGGAGGCGACGAGCTCACGCGCGCCGGGCTTGTCCGCGTCGATGACGACGACGTCCGGCGCGAGCGCGCGCGCGAGATCGGGCGCGGCCACGAGATCCTCGGTGCGCTCGACCTCGAAGAACGAAGCAGCCCCTTCGGCGTGATCCTTCGCGAGGGACTCGGCGAGCCTCTCGGGACCGACGAACAAGACGGTCTGCGGAATCCCCTGCGCGACCGCGCTCGCGGGCTTGTCGGCGGGCCGCTCGGCCGAGGGCAAGGTGCGCGGGCCGCTGTTCGCCGATCGGGGCGCGGGCTCGCGCTCGGGCGGCGCGCCGAGCGAGGCCTCGCCCCACGCGAGCTCCGGGAGCCGATCGAGCAGGCTTCGCAGCGCCTTCCACTCGTCGTCCGTGAGCTTGCCGCGCTCGGCGACACGATCGACGAGGGCTTCGCCGGTCTTCAGCTCCTCGGCGAGCTTGTTGAAGCGGAGCAGCCTCGCGGCGGCGGCGAGGGCATGCACGCGGCGGCGCAGGTCGTCGCGCCGCGCGGGGGAGGCGGGCTCTTCGGCGAGCTTGGTGACGGCGGTGCGGAGCTCGACGACCCGACGGCCGAGGGTGGCCACGAAATCGGCCCGGACGCCGCCGAGGCGCTCGGGCGACGACGCGGGCCGAGCGTCCTTGGGCGCCTCGGTCCGCCGCTCGGGCGTGGAGGGCGGAGCGATGCCCTCGAGCGTGATGACGCCCATGGCCTCGGGACGGCCGCCTTCAGTTCGGTCCAACGCGGTAGCTTGCGCGCCCATCGGTTCGGGCCGTACCACGGGTCGGCGCGGCAGCTCCAATTTGTGGCGACGGCTGCGGGGGGGGCTCGATCGCGATCCGCGGTCGATTTTACGCAACCGTTCGGCCCTCCTGGCGAAGTTGGGTTTGTGGAGCCGTATCTCACGCGCCGAGGTATGCTGCGTCGCATGATGGCGATCGCGATGGCAGACGTGCTTCAGCCGGGACCGATGACGCTCGAGCAGTGGGCCGACATGGACGATGACGAGCCGGGTGAGCTCGTCGACGGCTTGCTGGTGGAGGAAGAGGTGCCGACGAATCTGCACGAGCTCATCGTGAGCTGGGTATCCTACGCACTCATGACCTGGGCCAAAGAGCGTGGTGGACGCGTCTTCGGCTCGGACCACAAGCTGGGCGTGTCTGCGCGCAGCGGTCGCAAGCCTGACGTGACGGTGTACGCGCCGCGCACCAGGATGAATTGGCAGGCGTCGCTCTCGCGCATCCCCCCGCTCCTCGTCGTGGAAGTGATCTCCCGGCGCGCGCGCGACGTGCGGCGGGATCGCGCCGAGAAGCTAAGTGATTACGCGCGCTTCGGCGTGCGCTGGTACTGGCTCGTCGACCCCGAGGCGCGGCTCCTCGAGGTCCTCGAGCTCGGCGCGGACGGGCGATACACGATCGCGATGCAAGCCTCGTCCGAGCGCGTGTCCGTGCCCGGGTGTGAACGGCTCGAGCTCGAGCTCGCCGACCTCTGGAAGACGGTCGACGAAGCCATGGCGGAAGAGGACGAGGAAGACGAGGAGGAAAGCGTCGAAAGCGGCGAGGGCTGAAGCGCTACCTCGACGAGCCAGCCGGCGGCGCGGGCTTGTTCCAAAGCTTGGAAAGGTCAAGCTCGATCGCATCGAAGGGCGCAGCGCGGACCTTGGCGTCGTCATGGTGCACGCCGCGCAGGAGCCAGCCCTCCGGGGTGAGGGCGAAGACTTCGAGCAGGCGCTCGATCGGGTCCACGATCCAGAGGTGCTCTACGCCTTCCCGGGCGTACACCGGCATCTTCTTCGCCCGGTCGATCGCCGCCGTGGAGGGGCTCGCCACCTCGCAGACCCAGTCGGGCGCCAGCGGGAAGTACGGGGTCTCGGGCAGCTCGGGCATCCGTTCGACGCGCCAGCCAGCAAGGTCGGGGACGAGGGTGTCGCCGCCGAGGTGCAGCTCGGGTTCGTCGAGGATCCACCAGCCGCCGGGACCTCCCTCGCCGAACCGGAACGGGGGACCAAGCTGCATCCCGAGCGACGAGTGCGCCGACGCATGCCTCGGCGCAGGCCGGGGAAACACGTACAACGTGCCCTGGATCAGCTCGGCGACCTGATGCGGCGGGACCGCTTCGAGGTCCGCGTACGTCGCCGGATGCAGCTTCTCCGCCGGGTGCCCCATGCCTCGACTTTACCCCATGCCTCGGGAGTTGCCAGAAACCTGCATGTGTCCTCATCGCTGCCGTCGGCGGAGCGGCTCACCGTGAAATAGACTGAAATCGTCTCGCGGTTGGTCCTGTCGTACCTTCCGGGCGCGGGCGATACCGGTCGCCCACGCGCGCCGCGAGCATCCGGCCAGCGCGCAGCATTTCCCTTCCCTGCAAAGGACAATCGAGCATGCCCGACCTTCCCAGCGGCAACTACGTGCACCGAGGCGATGGCGAAACCAAGATCCAGGAGCAATTCCCGGTCGACGTCAGGATCGTACGCGGCGTTCACTTCGAAACGAGCGACGGCCGCGGCGACCTCCTGCGTATCGTCGTGATGAACGACCGCGCGACCACGCAATACGCTTCCTATCGCGAATACCATGGCGGCAATGCCTCGATTTTCGTGGACGACGTCCCATCGTTCACCCTGCGCTCCAGTCGCATCGAGGAAGACCCGCGCGCCATCGACGGGGTGCTCGGGGCGATGTCGGCGCCGCTGGAGATACCCCAGGTTGTTAGCTTCTGCCTTGGCATTCACACCCCCTCCGGCGCCCGCTGCCGCCTCTATAAAGCCGTCGACCCCGACGACAGCACGAGGATGATGGGCGTCCTCATCGAGCAGGACGCGCGAGGCAGGCTCGAGCGGGTCACGTGGTACAAGACATGGAGCGCCAGCGCAGCCTTCTTTACGATCCCCGACGCACTAGAATTCGCGCTCGTGACAAACGAGAGCGGCACGCCGAGCCTGGATCCGAACGACATCGGCGGTTGGGCCTGGCATTACTCCACAAACGTCGGAATCGGCCCCTCGCTGGGCGTCAGCCCGTGACGCTCCTCGCGAGGCGAAAACCAAGGACGCCGTGTCGCCTCGTGGGACGCTCGGCATAACGCACCGACAGACGCATCATGTCTCCCGACGAGATCCAAGCCCCACCCCTCACCGCGCGGTCGGTGTCGTCCTCCTCTGTCGTGGTCTCGATCTGCAACACGTCCCCCTCGACGCGCGGGCCGTCTAGCCTCCAGGGCTCGATGCACCAGTCGCGCACGTTGCCTGCGGTGCCGCGAACCCCGTAGGGGCTCACGTCCGTCGGATAGCTGTGCACCGGCATGACGTGCTTTCGATCGGCGTGGCTGCCCGATACGCACGCCCACGTTGGCTCGATCTGATCGCCCCACGGCATGAATCGACCGTCCACACCCCGCGCGGCCTTCTCCCATTCCAGCTCGCTCGGGAGCCTCCACCCGAGCCCAGTCTGGCGCGCGTGGTGCGCGGCATACGCGATCGCCGAATACCAGTCGACGCATACGACCGGTCGCGCGTACTCGGCCTCGGGGTCTTCAAGCATGTAACGCCCGCTGCGCGGGTCGCGTGCATACGCGAGTTGTGCGTCGCCGTTGAACGCTGCGCCCGGCGATCTGCGCGGACAATGGCGCTGCGCCAGGTCCACGAGCCCTTCCTCGACCAAATCGTTCAAGAACGCGGCATACTCGGCGTTCGTGACCGGATGCCTCCGGAACACGAAGCCGTCCGCCCACACCCGCCGCCGGGACATGCTCTCTCCCGCACGAGGGTCCCCCCCGACGACAAACCACCCCGGCGGTACGTACACGTCCTCGGGCCCGAGCTCCTCCTCTCGCAAAAGGCGGACCGGATGCGCCTCCGTGCCTCCCGGACGAACACCGTCCCAATGCTCGCCGCGGCCAATGGCCACGGGATAGGCGACGTCGCGATAGCCATGAGCCGAGAGCCGCACGAGGTAACTGCCGCATGGCAGACGTAAATCGCAGAGAGGCGTGCTCGTGGTGTACGCCTTCTCCTCGCTCGCGACGAGATAACGGCTGTCGGGCTCGTACGGCTTGATAACGACCCGCGCGATTGCTGGCTCGGTGATCAGCGTGAGCCGCCCGTCACCCTGGAGCAGCGCCTCGTATCGCGCGCGTTCATCGGCCCGCAGCTTGGCCGTGTGATCTTCGAGCAGCGCTGCGAAACTCGTCGCGGCGGGACGATCGTGCTCGGCTTCGGCCCGTCGCAAGTTTTCCGCGTAATGTGCGGCGAGGGCGGCGTGCGCTTCCTCGAGATCGGGCACTTCGTTGAGCGCCGACCGGAGCTTCTGCGTCCAGTTGATCTCCTCGCGCAAGACATCCTGCTCGATGGCAGCCGCTTCATCTTCGAATTGCCAGCCCACGGCTTTCTCCTGGGCCCGGTCGAACGGCCGCAGGCGATCGAGGATCTGCCGTGCGCGGGCCCGCAGCCGGCTCGCGTCCTCGCGCATGCGCTCGATCCTCGCTCGGTGCGCGTGGTGGGCGTCCTCCACGATACGGCGGGCGCGCGCCCGTCGGTCAGCGCCGTCTAGCCAATCACGCACCGCGGTCATGAGCGCGTTGGCGTCGAGGAAACGGTTCGAAGGCACGCGCTCCATGGCCTTGCGACACAACGCATACAGCTCCTTCGGGGCCTCCGGGGGAGCGACCTCCTCGATCGGAGAGGGCGGTCCTTTACATACACGCTCGACGATCCGCTCCGGCATTTCGGGCGCTCCTGGACGAGAGGCGTACGGGGGACGACCGCTCAGGATCTCGTAAAGCACGGCGCCGAGGGCATACACATCGCTCGCCGACCCCATGGCCGCGATCTCGCCGCGCGCTTGTTCCGGTGGCATGTAAAAGGGCGTGCCGGCGACGCGTGTGCGCACGCTGGTCTCCGAAAGGTCGGATCGTAGCGTTCCCGATGCCGTAGACGCCGTGGGCCGCTCATCGCGGGAGAGGTCACGCGCGAGGCCCCAATCCATGACGTGCACCTCGCCGAGGTCGCCGACCATGAGATTCTGCGGGCTGATATCGCGGTGAATGATGCCCTCGGCGTGGGCGTACGCAACGGGTTCGCAAAGGCGGCGAAAGTCATCGAGCATGCGGCGCAAGGACTGGAAATATTCGGCGCCTCGCAGGCCGTGGAGCCTCGCGATACGATGGCCGATCGTCTCGCCGCGGACCCGCTTCATCGTGAACCAGATCCGACCGTCGGGCAGCTCGCCCCAGTCGTAAATCGGGACGACCCCAGGATGCTGGAGTTGTGCCGTGATCCGGACCTCTTGCCGAAAGCGCTCGCAGTCCTCCGGCAAGCTCCGCGACGGCGACTGCACCTTGAGCGCGACCCGCCGATCGACGTGGCGGTCCCACACCTCGCGCACCTCGCTGAACCCGCCTTGGCCAATCGGACCGATGTCCTCGTAACGCTCCTTGTAATCCTTTCGCTCGATCGGCGCTGGAACGGCGTGTTCGGTTCCCCGGATATCGACTCGGTGCGTGGGCACGCGCGGGAGCGCGCCGTCGCAGAACCGTTCGAGCTCGCGGAGCGCGTCCTCGCCGATTCCGTACTTGTCCGCGATGAAACGAAGCTCTTCGCGCATGGCCACTTCCCGTGTTGACATGGTAACGAAAGAACGGCATGGCTTCCAGCGATATGGGGGTCCTCAAGCACATCTCCTCCGGAAGAACCGTGGTCCTGGCCGCCGACTCGATCGTGGGCCGCGCGCCGCGCTGCACCGTGCAGCTCGCCGATCCAGCGGCGTCGCACAACCACGCTTCCATTTCGTGGAACGGGAGCCGCTGGGAAGCACGTGACCTCGGCAGCACGAACAGCACGTTCGTCGACGGAGAAGCGCTTCCTCCCCGGAACCGGGTCCTCCTTGCCCGACAGACCGTCCTTCGATTCGGCGCCGACGCAGAACAGTGGGAGCTCATTGATGATCGCGGACCCGTGGTCACCACGCGCTCGACGCGCACGGGCGACGTCCGGGCCGCGGAGGACGGGCAGCTCGTACTCCCCGATGCGACGAACGTCCTTCTCTCGATTGTCGAGGATTCCGAGGGGCATTGGTTCGTCGAGACACCCGATGGGTCGCGGCGTCCAGCGGGGGACGAGCAGATCACGGTCGCCGGGGAGACGTGGGAGGTCTCGGTCCCACCGAGGTCTCCGGTCGCCGGGACCTACAAGGTGCGACCGTCGCTTTCCGTGAACACGCTGGCGCTGCGGTTTCGCGTGAGCCGGAATGAAGAGCATGTGTGTGTCGATATCGTCCATGGCAAGGATGTCCTGCCGCTGGGAGAGCGAGCGGTCTTCGACGCGCTTCTGCTCCTCGCGCGCGAGCGCCTGAAGGACGCCGCGGAAGGCTCGCTCCCGGAGGAGGAGCAAGGGTGGTACGACCTCGAAACCCTGACGCAGGACCTGCACGTCGAGGAGAAGGCTCTCAACGTGAACATCTACCGCCTGCGGGAAGCGTTCGGCAAGGCGGGCGTGGAGCGGTCGGCGGATATCGTGGAGCGGAGACGACGGCTGCTCCGGATCGGCACGTCACGCATCGAGATCCTCAAGTCGTAGGCTGCCTCGTGTAATAGGTTGTAATACCCTCCGTCCTTGCGGACGGGTGCGTTCCTCTTATCCTCGCCTGGCCGGTACGTCGTGATTCGACGATGTCGTGGACCAGGAAGGATCGATGGGCAAGCTCAGCACCAAGAGCGCGTCGCACCGTGCGCTCATGAATTTCGTGGATTGGATCAAGCCGGAGAAGGAAACCGACGAGACGATCGAAACGCAGGCGGACGAGATCCGGAAGCGCCTCAGCGCAAAGGCGGTCCAGGACGGCCTGGTCGTCCGCTCTACGCCTTGGTCAGGCTCTTTCGCCAAGAAAACGGGGCTCCGGCGCCACATGCGCGGGAAATTCGAGGTGGAAGGACAGGACGTCGACTTGCCGTTCGTCGTCTCTCCGCAAAGCAAGGAGGGGGAGAACATCCATACCCTCCTCGATCGGTTCGAGCAGTACACGAAGGAGAGCTATCGCGACACGGAGCGAAACCCGACGAAAAGCTCGATCCGCCTGAGCTTCAAGAAGTCCAAGCTTTCTTACGACATCGTCCCCATGCTCGCCGTCGTGGGCGATGACAAAGCGCAGGTGCTCCTTCGGAGCGACGGGGAGCGCAGACTCACGTCGGTCCAGAAGCACATCGATTTCGTCAAGAAGCGCACCGCGGCAAGCAATCTCCTCGACGGCCGTGTGAAGTTCAACGAAGGCGTGCGCCTCGTCAAATGGTGGCGCGAGCTCCGCCAGTCGCAGAGCGACGTCCTCGACGAGGTGCCCACGATCCTCATCGATTTGCTCTGCGCCAAGGCCTTCGACGAGTACAGCGTCAACGAGACGTACACGGAGACGTTGAGCCGCTGGTTCGGACGGATCGCGCACATCGTCCGCGAGCGAAAGCGCGTGGACTTCAACGACTTCAAGGACCCGTCCTCGACGCGGAGCAGCGACATCTGGACCGTGCTCGATCCGGTCAATCCGGAGAACAACGTCGTCCCTGCCACCTGGACGAACATCAAGCTCCAGGAGTTCGCCAAATGGTTCGAGGAGGCCCGCGATGGAATGGCGCGGGTCATCGCGGCGGACACGGCGGATGATACGGCCGCGGTCTTCGAGGAGCTCGTCGCGCTCTTCGGCAATGCCATCAAGGACCATGGAGAGGCGTCGTGACGACGAGCTTCACGGCCTCGCAAGCAAGCACGTTCACCGAGGCGCGGGCCCGCGCGGTCATGCACAACGTTCTCGCGGACTGCATGCTCGTGGCGGACGCCGGCCTGATCAAGCGCGAAACGATCCAGAAATGGTTCGACGAGCTGAGTTACGCCGTGACCAACAACGCGGTCACGAGCTTCCAGCTCCAGCTCAAGACACCCGAGGGAAAACGCCTGGCGCTCAACTATGAGGTTCGCGACGACGGGACGGTGCAGGAGGGGGCCAAAGGCGGCGGGTTCGATCCCTACGGTTTTCCGCGAGATACGGGCGTCACGGTGTGCCTCACGTACCGACAGGGCGCGCCGAACCTCGAAAAGGTACAAGCCTGGCTGCGAGAACGGGGCTGGGGCCCCGGCGGCAGCCTGGTCGAGGGAGATTCGAGCCGGGATCGGGCGTTCTCCAAGGACGGCTACGGCGTCATGCGTAGCAAGGTAGGAGATTGGTGATAACGAACCTTCGACTTCACGAGGTTTCCCACCCGTCCAAGGACGCCGCTGCGCGGTACGATGCGCTGACGGGCATCGACACGCACAAGGAGCAATTGCTCGACGAGCTCTCGTTGTGTCTCGATGCAAAGCGGGTGGAGAAATGGAGGAAGACGCACCACCCGAAAGGATTGCCCGGCATCGGCGCGATGGGCGGGGGCTCCCCGCTGATCCTCCTCTCTGGCGAGGTCGGCTGCGGAAAAACGGCCCTGGCCACGTCGGTCGGGACTCCACTCGCGAACACGCTCGACCGCCTGATCCTCGCGATGGAGACGCCTTCGGACATTCGCGGGCACGGGCTCGTGGGCGAGCTATCGACACGGATCACCGAGGCCTTCGAGCAGGCACGCGCGCGGGCCAAGCAGGTCGGGTGCGGGCTCCTGATCATCGACGAGGCCGACGATCTGGCGACCGCCCGCGGCCAGGCGCAGGCGCACCACGAGGACCGCGCCGGGGTGAACGTGCTCATCAAGCAGATCGACGCGATTGCCCGGGAGAAAGCACCGCTCGCGGTCCTGATGATCACGAATCGGTCGAGCGCGCTGGACCCTGCGGTGACGCGGCGTGCATCGTTGCACCTTCGGTTTGACCGGCCGAACGCCGTGCAACGCCGCGCGGTGATGGAGCAACTTCTCGCGGGAACACGGCCGACGAAGGACGAACTCGACGCGCTCATGGAAGCGACGGGGGCACGTCATGGTGTGCCGTTCAGCTTTTCGGATCTCACCGTGCGCCTCGGACGATCCGCGCTTCGGCAGGCGTGGCGGGCCGATTCCCCGTTCGGGGCGGCTGTGCTCCTGGACGCGCTCGCGCATATCGAACCTTCGCCGCTCGTGACCCGAGAGGAGCCTCGAACCGATGCTTGATCCCAATCGCCTCCTCGTCGTTACGCACCCCGTGCTCGGCGCCATCGGGCCCGAAGAGATCAAGCGGGCCCTTCCGGGGTCGCAAAGCGCGGCCGGGTGGAACTCCGCGGAAATCGTGCCGATTGGCGCAACGCTCGGGGATTCCTACAAGCTCGACTGGTCGGCCCTGCAGTCCGAGCAGGATCGGCTCTTCGACGAGACCTTGAAACCCCAGCTCGCAGGACGAAAATGGTTTGCCTATTTCGGCTTCGCTCCGATCCCCCTCGCGATTCATCTGGGGTATCGTGTCGAGAATCGCTTCGATATCGACCTCTACCAGCTCAACCATTCCCAGTCGAAGTGGGTCTACACCCCGGATAAACCATTCCCGAAGCGGACCGCGCTGAAGCCAATGAAGTTCCCGGAGCACGGGTCCACGGACAAAGGCCCCGTCGTGATCCGCGTCTCGACGTCGGCCCGGATCAGGCCCGAAGAGACGGCCGAGGTCGTGCCGTGGAGCCTCTTCGAGCTCGATATCGCGCTCGCCGAACCTTACCCCGACGCCCTGGAGACGGGCGGCGCCCTTGCCGAGGTGATCGAGGCGTTCAACCTCGGGATTGCGCGGCTTCGAGCGCTGTTCCCCAACCGCACGGCGATCCACCTCTTCGCCGCCGTTCCGGTGGGCCTCGCGTTCAAGCTGGGAACGCTGATCAACCCCACCATGTATCGGGGCGTGGTGACCTATCAGTATGCCGTGAAGAAGTGGCCGCAGTACCAGCGAGCCATCGTGCTTGCGGAGGACGGTCTGCGCGAAGAGCCGTTCCTCGACGACGCCGAATACGATTGGCAAAAGTCCACCGCGGTCAATTTCTTCGAGACGATGGTGAAAGCCTACGGTGCGGGCTCGAGGGCAGAGATGATCCTAGCGCAGAGCGGGGTCGATTCAGCCCATTTGCATGTCAACCAAACGCCGCGGGACTACTGGAAAACTGCGCTCGAAGTCGCGGCCCGCGGAGGTCACCTCCGCGGGCTCGTGCGACGTGCCATCGAGGATTCGCACATCACCGCCCACCATCGGGAGATCAAACGTCTCGCGAGCGGCACACACGGAACCCATAAGGAGACGTCCCAATGACGGAGCCCTCAGCCCATTTTCTGGACGACGCCGAATACGACTGGAGCAAGCCCGAAGCCGTCGAGTTCCACGAGGTCATGTTCCGCGCCTATGGAACGGACCACCACATGATCGACCGATCCGGCATCGACAGGCACCGCATCAACCCCAAGCAGTCATCGCGCGACGTCTGGAGGGAGGCGCTCGAAGTCGCAGCGGCCAGTGGACACACCCGAAAGATCGCGCAAAATGCCCGCAATGATCGCACAATCGCCGCCTACCACGCGCGACTCGATCGCCTCCTCGGCCCGCGTCCGGCGCCCATCGAGGCCACGGCACCGACGAAGGCGCCCCTCGTATGGAGCGGACAGGAGGTTATCACCGGCAAGCAGCCGACCTTCCTGGACATGACCTTCTTTCACGAGGGCCTTCGAATCGCCACGTCGGTCGTGCGTCTCACGACAGTGAGGCAAGACGACCGATCGTTTCACGGGACCGGGTTCCTGATCGCTCCGAATACGATCCTGACGAACTACCATGTCCTTCACGACGAAGACGCTCGTCCCGTGAAGCAAGTCGACATCTGGTTCCACTACGAGCGGGGTCCGTCGGGACAACCTCGCAGCGTCGACACGTACGAGGGGGACATCGCGACCATCACGGGCGAGCGCGCCCATGATTGGGCCATCCTGCGGCCGAAGAAGCCCTTCCACAGCACCTACCCCCGGCTGAAACTGACGCCCTCGAAGCCGGTGCGCGCAGGCGACTTCGTTTACATCATCCAGCACCCGGAGGGTCGCCTGAAAAAAATCGGACTCGTGCACAACGAGGTCGTGCACGTGGCGCACGATCGAATCCAGTACCTCACCGACACCCTGCCCGGCTCCTCCGGCTCGCCCGTATGCAACGAGTTCTGGCAGGTAGTCGCCTTGCACGCGCAGGGCATCGAGGGCGATCCAACCAACGGTCCCCTCTGCAAAAACGAAGGCATCCGCATCGATCGTATCGTCGAAGCGCTCACCGACCGCGGCATCCTCCTCGAATCACGCGCCGAACCGTGACGCCCATCACGCCTTCTCGCCCGCCCCCGGCAGCACCAGATAGTCCGAGACCGACTCCAGCCGGATCTCCGGAAACCGCTCCGCCACCGCGCTCCGCATCTGCTCCGCGTCGGCCGGATCTTCCGCCTCGGCGAACGCCTTCTGCCTCGCCGCGTCGCTCGGCCATTGCGCGTATCCGTAGAAGAGCCCGTCCGATCCGCGGTGCAGCCGCGACCCGAACGAGCCCTTCTCCCGGTAGTGCGCCGTGATCCGCGACCATGCCTCGATGAACGCCTCCTCCCTCCCCGGGTGAAGCCTCCACCGATACAGCACCACGAACCCCGGCCCGCGACCGCTCATCCGGCCCTACAGCTCCTTCGCCACCCGCTCCCGCACCCACGCCGCCGCCGCGCGTGTGCCCAGCGTGCCGCCCACGTCCACGGTGCACGCCTTCTCTTCGATCGCCGCCGACACCGCTCGCTCGATTCGCTTCTCCTCGTCCGGCCATCCGAGGTGCGTGAGCATCATGCCCACCGTCAGCAGCGCCGCGAACGGGTTCGCTATGTCCTTGCCCGCGAGCGGCGGCGCCGATCCATGCACTGGCTCGAACATCGCCACGCGCGTCGGGTCGGACGCGTGCACGTTTGCGCTCGCCGCCATCCCGAGGCCGCCTTGCAGCGCCGCGCCGAGGTCCGTCACGATGTCGCCGAAGAGGTTGTTCATCACCAGCACCTCGAACTGCGACGGGTCCTGGATCATGAGCAGGCAGAGCGCGTCCACGTAGAGGTGGCGCGACTCGATCTCCGGGTATTCGCGCCGCACCTCGTCGAACACGCGTAGCCAGAGCTCGTGCGCGTGCCGCATCGCGTTCGACTTGTCCGCCATGCACACGCGCTTCTTGCCCGTGCGCTTCGCGAAATCGAACGCCGCGCGCACGATCCGCTCGACGCCCTTGCGCGTGTTGAGGTCCTCGTTGATCGCGACCTCGTCGGGCGTGCCTCGCTTGAACTGCCCGCCCATGCCGACGTAGACGCCCTCGGTGTTCTCGCGGAACACCACCATGTCCACGTCCTTCGCGCCTCGACCCTTGAGCGGCACCAGGCGATCGGACAGCGATTTCACGGGCCGCACGTTCGCGTAGAGGTCGAAGCCGAAGCGCATCCCGAAGAGGATGTCCCGCGCGTGCTCCAGGCCGGGCACGCGCGGGTCTCCCAGCGCGCCGAGCAGGACCGCGGCGCACTCGCGTTGCACCGCGATCTGGATCTCCTTCGGGAACGTCACGCCGTCGCGCAGGTAACGATCGGCGCCCAGGTCGAGCTCCCAGAGATCGAGCGGCAAGCCCGCCTTGTCTCGGTAGATCTCGAGCAGGAGCTTCGCCTCGTGCGTGACGCTCGGCCCGATCCCGTCTCCCCCGATGATGGCGATCTTCTTGCGCTGCGATCCCACGGCTCTCCCTTTCAGCTAGAGCGAAAGCTCAGCCGAGCGCCCGCTCGACCGGCACGTACTCGAGGTTGTGCGCCTGCGCGACCGGCCCGTACGTCACCGCGCCGCCGAACGTGTTCACGCCGAGCAAGACCGCGCGATCCGCGCGCGCCGCCGCTGCCACGCCCTTGTCCGCGATCGCAAGGCCGTACTGCAGCGTCGTGTTCGTCAGCGCCCACGTGCTCGTGTGGCTCACGGCGCCCGGCATGTTCGCCACGCAGTAGTGCACGACGCCGTGCACCTCGTAGGTGGGGTTGTCGTGCGTCGTCGGCCGGCACGTCTCGATGCAGCCGCCCTGGTCCACGGCCACGTCGACCACCACGCTGCCCTTCTCCATCTCGGAGATGAGCTTCTCGGTCACGAGCTTCGGCGCCTTCGCGCCCGTCACGAGCACCGCGCCGATCACGAGGTCCGCGCGCTGCACGCACGCCTCGATGTTGTCCGCGTTCGAGTAGAGCGTCTCGATCGCCCCGCCGAACACGTCCTCGAGGTACTCCATCGTCTGGCCGCGCACGTCGAGCACGGTCACCTGCGCGCCCATGCCGACCGCGATCGTCGCGGCGTTCTTGCCGACGACGCCGCCGCCGAGGATCACCACGCGTCCGCGCCGCGTGCCGGGCACGCCGCCGAGCAGGATGCCCTTGCCGCCGTGCTCCTTCTGCAAGCACGCCGCGCCCACCTGCGCGGACATGCGGCCGGCCACCTCGCTCATCGGCCGGAGCAGCGGCAACGAGCCATCGGCGAGCTCGATCGTCTCGTACGCCACGCCCGCCACGCCCGTCTCGGCGAGCTTCCTCGTGAGCTCGGGCTCGGCCGCGAGGTGCAGGTACGTGTAGACGATGAGGTCTTTCCGGAAGAACCCGTACTCGGCGGCGAGCGGCTCCTTCACCTTCACGACCATCTCGGCGCTCCAGGCGTCGGCGGCGGTCGGGACCATCGTCGCGCCTGCGCGCACGTAGACCTCGTCCTTGATGCCGCTGCCTTCGCCGGCCCCTTGCTGGACGAGCACCTTGTGCCCGCGGCCAACGAAGGCGCGAACGCCTGCCGGCGTCATCCCGACGCGGTACTCCCTGGTCTTGATCTCCTTCGGAACTCCGATGAGCACGATGTCTCCTCCCGACTTGGTCGACGCTTCGGCGCCGCGATGGCGCGCGCGACCATAGCAGAAGGAACGGCACGTGGAGCCAGTTCCGCGAACGACGCGATGCGGCGATCGTGGCGACTTTCCAGGGATTTAGCGCGCTGCGCGGAAGCGCCGCGTCAGGATCACGCCGTCTCGAGCTCTGCGATCCGCTCCTTTGTGTACCCTTCTTCGTAACCGAACTCCGCGAGCGGCAGGCCCGCGCCGCGCAGCGCGGTCATGAGCGCGCGGCTCGCATTCCCGCCGTCCTGACGGTAATGAACATTGCCGCGCAATCGGCCGCCGCCCTTGCCGCAGAGGAGCATGGGCAGGTCGTCCTGGGAGTGGGTCCAGCCCTCGGTGTGCTCGGTGCAGACGAAAATCGAGCTGTGATCGAGCAGGTTGCCGGTCGCGTCGGGCGTGTTCTTCAGCCGATCGAGGAAATAGGCGAGCTGGCCCATGGTGAACCGCACGGCGTCCTTTTGTTTCGTGTAGGGCGCCGGCTCGGTGTGGTTCATGTAATGCTGCCCGTCGGTCGCGCCGACCATCCAGAACACCGCGCCCGAGCCGCAGGTCGAATACTGGATCGAGAACGAGCGTGTGAGCCCGCAGGAGAGCGCGAGGGCCACGAGATCACTCACGGCCTTGTTTTTCTCGGCAATCTGCTCGTTCGAGGCGAGATCGGGGAACGCGCCCGGATCGTCGGGCTTGTTGCACTCGCCGATGGGCAGGTTTAGCCGGGACTCGATCTCCGAGATGCTCGTGAGGTGCTGCTCGAGCCGCTGTTTGTCCTTGGCGCCAAGCCGGCCCTGGAGCGTCTTGATCTGCCCGCTCACGGCGTCGAGCACGCTCCCCCGCGCGCGGTCCACGAGCGGCGAGCCCGCGCCCTTGTTGAATAGACGATCGAAGAACGCGTGCGGCGATTCCTCGGACGGATTGACGTTCGTCTCGCCGCTCTTGCTGCCGTTGTGCGAGAGGTGCTGAAACGACGTGCCCTCGTCGGTGCCGCGGAAGCGTGTCACGGCGAGTTCGAGCGATTTGTACGGGTTTGGCGCGAGCGACTGGAAGTATTGCGCGGCGATTTGATCGATGCTCGGGTACTTCATCGTCGACACGATCGTGTCGCGCACGTCGTCGATCTTGAGGTGCGGTCCGCCCGAGCAAACGGCCGACATCCCCGAATGGTGCGGATGCCGCGGCGTCTTCACCGAGAGCCCGCTGATCACGCTGACGTAGTCCTTGTACGGCAGCAGCGGGACGAGGCCGAAATCCTCCGGCACGGTCCAATCCGGCCCCACGGTGGGCGGGGTCCAGGTGGGCAGGTGGACGCCGTTGCCGAAGAACCAGAGGCCGAAGCGGGTCGGGATGTCTTCGCCGTCGGCGAAGGCGTCGCCATTCCCGTTCAGCATCATCTCGAAGATCGGAAGGCCCACGGCGACGGCGGCGCCACCGAGCAGTCCGCGCAGGAACAGGCGACGGGAAGGGCGTTCGATTTTGCGTGCGCTCACGGCTTCACCTCCTGCGAGGGCTTGCTGGCGTAGCGGTATCCGTCGTTGGTCACGAGGCCAAGGACGAGGTCCTTGAACCGGTAATCGCTCGCCACGAAATCGGCGACGAGCTCCTCGACGCTGTTCTTGTCCCCCTTGCCGGCGAGGTGCGCGCCCGCGTGCTCGTAAAACCGCCGCGCGATGCAGGCGCCGACTTCCGGGAGCGAGGCGGCGAGCTCCGCCATGTCGATCGGCCCCGCGACGGGATGGCCGTCGACCACCGTGGTCGAATCGACCGGCAGACCATTCTCGTCGGTCTCGCGATACGCGCCGATCGCGTCGTACTTCTCGAAGGCGAAGCCGATCGGATCCATCTGCTCGTGGCAGCCCGCGCATTCGGGATTCGTCCGGTGCTCGTCGAGCCGCTGCCGCAGCGTGGTGGGCTTGCCCGGCTCGGGCTCGGGCAGCGTGGTGTTGATTCCCGGCGGGGGCGGCGGGATGTCCTGGCAGAACATGTTCAGCCGGACGAAACGCCCGCGATGGGTCGGCGACGTCTGCGTCTTGTGCGCGTTCAGCGCGAGGAACCCGGGCGTCGTCAAAATGCCTGCGCGCCGACCGTCGTCGGGCAACGTGACGGGCGTCCATTCCGGTCCCGTGATGCCCTCGATGCCATACACGCGCGCCAGGTCCTCGTTGAGGTACGTGTCGCGTGTCGTGAACATGTCCCGGAAATCGCCCTCTTTCTCGAAGACGTTGTTCTCGAACATGCGCTCCATCTCGATGCGCATCGAGGGCCCGAGCGTGGCCGAGAGCTGGGGGAATTTGTCCGGGTGCTTGTCGAGCGCGTCGAGCTTGCCGATGTTCATGAAGTCGCGAAAGAACCGCGTGAGCGTGACGCGCGCGCGTGGATCGTCGAGTAGACGCGACGCCTGGGCCCGCACGCCCTCGGTCGTCGCGAGCTCGCCGCGCCGCGCTGCTTCGCGCAGCGTATCGTCGGGGGGCGCGTCGAGCAGCAGGAACGACAGGCGGCTCGCCATCTCCCAGCCCGTGTATCGATACCCTCCGTCCCCCGGCTCGCCGACCTCGACGCGGAACAAGAAATGCGGCGAGAGCAAGACCGCGGCGAGCGCGAACTTGAGGCCCTGCGCCTCGTCTTCGAGGTCGGTCGCGACCTTCGCCGAGAGCACCTGGAGCGACGTGACCTCCTCCTCGGAGGCGGGCCTGCGCCAGGCGCGCGTGGTGAACGAGGCGAGGAAGTCCTTGACGCACGGCTCGCCCACGGCCGTCACGGGGCACCCAACGAGCGCGTCGCGCCGGGCCGGATCGGCGAAGATTTGATCGAGCACCACGTACGTCGCGTTCTCGTATTTCTCGGCGTCGACAGGGGCGATGGTGCTGCGGGCCGCGGAGATCGACGAGAAGCCATAGAGCACGTCGTCGACCGGCAGATCCGCGGGGATCGTGAGCGGTTTGCCGAAGAGATCGAGCCAGGCGTTCTGGATTTGCGGCCGCGTGAGGCGATGGAGCGTCGGCTCGGCGGGCGCGAACGCCGCGGCGGCGGCCCGCTCGTCGCCCGAGTCCCCGATGATGCCCACGCAACTCGCGAGGCCCACGAGCGCGCACAGCAAAGGCGCATATGCCTGTCGCATGCGTTCGAAGTTACAAGACTCCAGGGAGTCGAAACAAGCGCGATCGTGGTACGATCGGCCCGTGTCGACGCTGCGAATTTTTTACTCTGCCTCGAATCTGGTTTTTGCGCTCCTGCTCACGGCTTGTTCGAGCGGTGGGAGCGGCGACGACAGCGGCGCGGGGGGCGGCGCAGGGGGTGGCGGCGGCGGAGGCTCGAACGAAGGCGGGCACGGTTGTTTCTCCACCGAGACCACGTGCAACGGCAAATGCGTCCACCTGGAGGACAACGCGTCACATTGCGGCGCGTGCAACAATTCCTGTGGACCGGGCGGTCAATGCGTGAACGGGACCTGCGCCTACGACTGCAATGGCACGCTCGTGGAAAACCCCACCGATTGCCTGAACCTCTACGGTGCGTTCGAGACCTTCCCACCGGAATGCGCGGGGTGTGGCACGGCAAATGCGCAGACCGGCACATGCGGCTGCCCGAGCCCGGCGTCCGCGCTGCCGCTCTTGGTGCAAAGTGATTGCCCCGGCGTGCCGATGCGATCGGCGACGACGCTGCAGCTCTGCGTGACGCCCACGCTCGCACCGGACAGCGATTTCGGTGGGGCGTACCAGGTCGACGATCTCGACGGATGGTGCGGCTCGACGGCGCAATGCCGCGTCGGAAACCCGATGGCCGGCGGGGCCTGCGCGTGCCCGGCGGGGTTCGACGAGGTGATCGGGCTGCGCTCGATCCTCCGGCTGCCATGCAACGGTGCGGAGGGAGGAAGCGTGGTGGTGCTTTGTGGCAACAAGGAGGCGCCGCTGCGAACGTTCGGAGGCGCATTCCAGGTGGACGACGTGGAGCCGACGTGCCGCGTGGGGAATCCGTGGACCGGGGGATGCTCGTGCCCGGCGGGGACGAACGAGCATGTGTACCGCGTGATGGTGGATGGAGGGGCGGGGCTTTATGGATCGTCGATTCGGCTCTGTATGCCGTAGGTGGAACCTCGCCGCGCTGGATGCGACGAGCCGCGAAGGGCCTTCCCATGGTGCGCCGGTCGCCCTAGAATGGCCCGCCATGCCCGTGTCCCCTTCCCGCTTGGTCTCGTTCGCCCTCCTTCCCGCGCTGCTCGCTGCCGGCTGCGGCCCGGACGAGTATACCTGCCAGGACGAGATCCCGACGACGGTCACCGTCTCGCCGAAGGGGCCGATCGAGGTCGATTCGACCCAGCCCGACGCAGCCCCGAGGATCGACCTCACGGGCACCCTCCAGGTATCGGGGTGCAACAGGCCGGCCGACTCGCTCGAGATCGCCTCGGCCAAGGTGGTCGATTTCGACGACGGCGAGAAGTTCATGGACATCTCCCTGCGCTTTGCGGGCGGCGTCGAGGGCGCGCCGACCTGTGACAACGGCGTCGGCGCGTACTCCCTCGTGGAGGTCGTCGCCACGGGGGTGACCAACGGCGAGCTGCTCTCCTTGTGCGGGCGCGAGAACGTCGCAATCGAAACCTTGATCAAGCGCGCGGGCTGCGCCGACACCGATCCGGCGACGCGCACCTCGAAGACCCTCATCAAGGTGGTTTGCCCGTGAGGCGGGCCCTCGCCGCGCTCCTCGCGCTCGCCACTGCCGCGGGCTGCGGCTCGCCTGCCGCCCTCGTCGCGAAGGCGCCCGAATACGCGCCGAGGGACCAGGCGAAGGCGCGCTCGTTCAAGAACCAGGACGAGCCGCTGATCATCGAATGGCCGGCCGCCGAGCGCACGAAGCTCGAGGCGCTCGCGCGGCGCGGCGCAGTCGCGGTGCATTACCAGGGCGACACGATGGCGGTGCTCGGGCATTGCCGTGTCCCGGGGGCCTACGGCTACGTCTCGACCACGCCGCAGCGCGAGCGGGTGACCATCCGCGACGAGGACGACCTGCACGCCGCCCTGCCCCTCGGCGCCGCGCGCCTCGAAGCCGCGCTGAAGAAGGCCGGGCAGCTCCAGGTCTCGCTGACGATCGTGGGCACGTTCCAGGCCGAGCGCGATGCGATCGGCCGTGACGAGCTCGAGGGCGATTGCGCAAGCGCGACGCACGTCGTCACGGCCCTGGCCGTGGGCGCATTCGAGTTTTTCGCCGGCGGGGACGCGTCGCTCGGCGCGGACGCCTCGGTCGGCAGCGGCCCGGCGACGCAGGAGGTCGCGGGCGCGCACAGCACGGCCAAGCGCGAGATCTTGAACCAGGGCGGTGATCAGGCCGTCTGCGCGAAAGCCACGGCCGAGGACACCGCACCGCCGTATGGGTGCGGCGCGCTCTTGCGGGTGGAGGTCGTGCGCCTCGTGGCGCCGAAGAAGACCGAACCGGCGGACGCTTCGCCCGCTGCGGAGCCCGAGCCGCCGAAGGCCGAGCCCACGCCTCGTGAAACCCCTCGCGCCGAAACGAGCGCGCCGCCGTTTTTCACGTCCTACGAGCCCTTGCCGAGCCCACCCGGGACCACCACGGGGCCACCCCCGAGCGACCCCACGGCGGCGATCGTCATCGGCTCGCTCATCACCGTGGGCCTCGGCATCGGCGTGGGCTGGATCATTTATGATCGGACGAAAGAGGAAAAGCCTGGGCCGACGGGCGGTTTCGGCTCGGGCACCTCTGCGTTCGGGAGGCCGCTTTTCTCATGGTAAAACGTTCTCCGCTCCTTTGGGCGGGCGTGGCGCTCGCCGCACTGACCGGCTGTGGGGACGCGCCTTCGGGGATCATCCGGGTGGCGATTTCGACGGACGCCCCGACGCCGGTCACGTTCGAGGGGCTCACCCTCACGGCGCGGCGGACGAACAAGACGGAGCTCTCCGACGACTTCGGGTACGACATCGTGACCGATCTGCCCGACGCCTACGTGCTCTCTGAAAAAGAACTCTATCAGGGCGAGAGCAACGCCGATCCGATCACGGTCGTCGTCGAGGGTAAAAAAGACGGCCAGACGGTGATCGCGCGCAGCGCCGTCCTGCGCTTCAGCGAGCGATCGGTCGTCCTGCGCATGCCGCTCTGCACATCGTGCCTCGGCAAGGAGTGCCCCCTCGGACAGACGTGCAAACAGGGGCAATGCGTCGACCCGACGGTGGACGAGGCGGGCTTGCCCGAGGACGCAGAGGGCGTCGCGCTCACCGACCCCGAATGCCCCGATCCCGCGCCCCGCTGCACGGGCGCGTGTGGCTCCGCCGGGTGCGGACCCTGCCCCCAGGGCGGCACCGTAACCGCGCCGCAGGGCGGCTTCTCGATCGACGCCACCGAGGTGACCCGCGCAGCCTACACGAGCTGGCTCGCCACAAACCCGCACCCGCCCGAAAGCGGCGACGCCGACTGCGGGCTCGCCACCGCGTATTACCCCGACGAGGAATGCCTGGCGAAGAGCGAGGTCTGCCAGGGCGCGGGGTGCGAGGGCCACCCCCAGGTCTGCGTGAAATGGTGCGCGGCAGATGCCTATTGCGCATGGGCCGGCAAGCGCCTCTGCGGCGGCGTCGACGGCAAATTCATCAAGACGTTCGCTCCCGCCGCGGAGCACGAGTGGTATCTCGCCTGCGCGAGCGCGTCGTCCCAAGGGTATCCTTACGGCGACACGTACGAAAAGACCACGTGCAACACCGAGGGCACGACCACGACGCCCGCCGGATCCCTGGCGACGTGCGCGGGGAGCGTGCCAGGCCTGTTCGACATGAGCGGCAACGTCGCCGAATGGGAGAACGCGTGCGACGGCAGCAACTGCGGGGCGCGCGGCGGCGGGTATGGCAGCCTCTCGTCGTCGAAATGCGGGGATACCTTCCCCTTCGCGCGCAACGAGGGCTATCCGAACGTGGGCTTTCGCTGCTGCGACGCGCCCTGAATCACGTTATCCCGCCCCCGCCGCCGCCTCCAGCGCGGCCCGCAAGAGCGCCGCTAGCTCCGCCGGGATCGTCGCGTCGAACTGCCCGATCAGCTTATCCGCTTCGAGCAGCATCACCTCCACCGCCTCGCAATGCGCTTCGAGCGCCGCTCGTTCCGCCTCGCCCACGCGCACCACCGCCGCCGTCCCCGGCAAGGACAGCGCCCACGTCGGCGCCATCGTCTCGTCCGTCGGCAGCCCGATCACCGCCACCTCCACCCCCTCGCCGAGACGCATCGTCCCGAGCGAGCGCGTCAGCGGCGCACGCGACGTCGGCTCCGGCGCCATCACCACGTCCGTGATCCGACGCATCGAGTACGCGAGCACCCCCAGCCGCTGCGGACTCGTCGCCAGGAGCAGCCGCGGCGGCACCGAGAAGCCCGGACGCACGAGCCGCGTCGCCAGCGAGCGCAGCACCGGGATCTGCTCCGGCGTCGCCAGCGGCGTCGTCAGCGTGGCGAGCGGGATCGTCTTGACCTTGCCGCTCTTCTTGAGCTGCCCGAGCGCGTCCAGGATGTCGAGGTCCGGACCGTCGATCTCGTCGAGCAGCTCGTCGATGCTGCGCGGCATCTGCAAGAGTTCGAAGATCCGACCCCGCATCGACGACGGATCCGGCATCGACTCCGGGCCGTCGAGCAGCCCCGAGAGGCTCGCCAGGTCCGACAAGGCAAACACCTCCCCCTCGGGCGAGAGGCTCGCGCGACGCTCGTTGAGCTCGTCGACCTGCCGCATCGCCTCCATCAGCAGCATGTTCGTGGAGGCCTGGATGCGGCGCTGGGTCGGCGGGTCGCCTGGCGAGAAGGCGAAGCGGCCCCGGCGCTCGGCGAGCAGCCGGTAGAGCGCGCGTTCCCCCGTCCGACGGCTGAAGCTCGCGTCGACGATCTGCCCCTCGGCGAGCTTCACCTCGCCCGGACCCCGCGCCGTGGTGATGCTCAGCGACCCCGTCCGGCGGTTCATCGCCAGGAGCTGAAGCATGTCCACGAGCGGCACCTGCTCCAGGTCGCCGCGGATGTCCTGCGGCAACGGCGGACGCGACACGCGCCGCGACACCTCCGTGATGCGCGAGACGATCTGGTCGACGTCGACCCGCATCACCTCGTCCTGCACGAGGTCGACGTCGACCATCTTGTCGACGAGGAAGAGCACCGGGATGTCGGCGAACTCGGGCCGCTCCTTGAAGACCTCGCGCACGTTGCCGCCGCGCTCGGGGGCGCGCGGCACGAGCACCACGTCGGGGCGGCTCTGGTAGGCCTGCTCGAGCGCGCTCTCCGCGCTGTTCGCGTTCGCCACCGCGAGGCCCATGGCCCGCAGCGCGGAGGCGAGCGCGCCGAGCGCGTCGACATCGGAGTCCACGAGGAGTACGCGTCGCGACATGGCCGCCCCTTATCCAATCACCCGCACGCCCGCGGCCCGGCCGAGGCGCTCGGCCAGCACGTCGGCGAGCAGCGGATCGGCCGCGTGCGCGCCCCGGAGCAGGCCGTCGTCGTTGCGCGCCACGAGCGCGTAGGCCCCGTGCTCGGCGATGATCGCCAGCGCCTCGATCCGCTCGCAGCCCGGCACGCTCCGGAGGTCGAGCGCGTGCAGCGCGATCTTGTCGGCGTCGTGCCCCAGCGCCGAGCGCACGGCCGCGCCGAGGCAAAGGTCCGTGTGGTGCGCGACCACGATCGTCGCCGCGCCGCCGCGCTGCGCGTCGGCCACCACCGCCTGCGCGAGCGACTGCGCCTCCGCCGCGGCCAGCTCGATCGGCCGCACCGCCGACGTCTGCCGCGCCGGCGCCGCGTTCACCGTCTCCCAGATGAGCATTTCGAGCAAATCCGGCACCGTGTTCGACTCCGGATCGAGCCTGTGCACCACCGACGTCTTGCTCGCCTCGGCGCGCAGGCGCGCGACCCGAAGCAACTTGCCGAGGTCCTGCCCGTCGGTCGGGAACGCGGCGGCGCCGACGAGCAGCGCGCGGCTCGTCACCGACTTCTCCCCGCTCCCGAGCCGCGCGATGCGACGCCGGACCGAGTGCGCGCCGAGGCCACTCGTCTCGGGCAAGAGCAGGTGGAACTCGTTCTCGTCGACACGGGCGAGCACGTCCGTGTCGTGGATCGTGGCGAGCAGCCGGTCGGCGTACTCGGTCGGTGAGATCGCCGGCTGCCCGGGGATCGGCTCGTACACCATGGTCACGATCGCGAACCGCCGGTTGTACCTGCGCGCGCGCCCGATCTCCCGGCCGGCCACGTCGACGTAATACGCGAACGAGTACGCGCTCGACGTCGGGTCCTTGATGGCGGCGCCCCCGCGGGCGGCGCGCTCGCGCTCGCCGAGCATGGCGATCGCGGTCGCGGCGACGTTCGCGAGCAGCCGGATGATCCCATCGATCGGCGGGTCGGCGCCGGTCTCGGCGCGGCCACGCGGCTTGTCCTCGTCGAGCAGCACGTACCCGGCCGCGACGTTGCGCGATCCGAGCGGCACGGCGAGCAGCCGGCGCGGCGTGGCGAACGTGTCGAGGATGTGTTTTTCGGTGCCGGTCGCGGGCGCGCTGTCGAGCCCGGGGCTCGCGGCGCCGAGCACCAGCTCCTGCGGCGTGTCCCCGGCGAGGTACACGGCGGCGCCCTTCGCGCCCGTCACCTCGACGAGGATCTCCACGAGCTCGCGGGCCGCGCTCGTCCGGTCCGCCGCTTCGGCGATCTCGGCGATCCGGGCGATCCACCCCGTCGCGCGCGCGCTCACCGCGGCGGCGCGCTCCAACCGATCCCGCTCGGCGCGCTCGACCAGCCGTTGCTTGATCCCCCACACCGAGCTGAGGACGTCGTCGCCCGAGAGCGGCATCAAGAGCAGGCCCGACGCGCCGAGCGAGAGCGCGTTCGCGGCGGCGTCGAGGTTCTTCTTCGTCGCCAGCGTCACCACGCTGAGGTCCGCCACGAGCGCCTTCAGGTGGTGCACCAGGCTCAGGCCTGCGCCGTCGCCGATCCCGAGCTCCACGAAGGCGATGTCCGGCATCTCGGCCGTCGCCATCATGAACGCCTCGGAGAAGTCGGCCGTCACCAGCACCTTGTCGAAGCGCAGCACGCGCGGGACGAGCTCGCGCACGGCGGCGTCTTGCGCGATGCAAAGCACGGTCAGCGCGGGCGCGCCGCCCCGATCGAGCGGCCGGCGGCGGGACGCGGGGATCGGGGGCATGGAGTTCATCATGACGTGGTCTCGGCCCACGATGGAGGAGTCGGCTGGCCTGGGCCAAGCCCGAAGCTCGTTTCCCACGTTCCCCGGAACACCCGCCGCGCCGGCCCCTTCATGCGCAACGCCCGCGCTTCGTCCACCGTGATCTCGAGCGGCCCGCCAGGCAGAAACACCTCGATCGGCGCGCCGCGCGGGGCCCGACCCTGCTCACACGCCGCCGCCGCCACAGCGCACGCGCCCGTCCCGCAGGCGAGCGTCCGCCCCACGCCGCGCTCCCAGACCGTCACCGCGATCCGCGGCCGCGCCCCTTCCCCGAGCATCCGGCAGAACTCCACGTTGATCCCTCCCGCCGGCGCTGTCGCCACCGTCGGCCCCACCCGGTCGATCTCCGCCTCGGCGTAGGGCTCGAACGTGATCGCGTGCGGATTGCCCACATCGACCGTCGAAAACCCGTGCGTCCGCCCTTCCGCTTCCACGTCGAGCCTCGGCCCCATCTTCGCGTGACCCATGTCCACGGTCACGTCGTAAAGACCTTCGCTCCGTCGCTCGATGGCGCACGGCTTGTCCCCGGCGTCCGTCGCGATCACCATCGACAGCCCCTCGGCGCCCGTTCGGTCGGCGAGGAACGCGGCCACGCACCGGAGCCCGTTCCCGCACATCTCCGGCCGCGACCCGTCGGCGTTCAGCACGACCATACGCGGCGTCGCGCCGCCGATCACGAGCAACACGCCGTCGCCGCCGATGCCTCGATGCCGATCACAGAGCGCGCGCGCTTGCTCGGGCGTGATCGCATCCTCCGAGCTTGCGTCAAGGACGACAAAATCGTTGCCGAGCCCTTCCCACTTCTCGAACGCGAGCGCGCCGCTCATCGCTTCGCCTTGCTGAAGAGCTCGCGCACCGTGATCGAACTCGTCCCGTTGATCTCCAAGAGCTTGCTGCGGCTGCTCACGCCCACGAGGATGTTCACGTCCGCGCGGCGCACCTCGAGCACGCGGGAAAGGAGCTTGCGCAGCTCCTCGTTTGCGGCTCCTTCGGCGGGTGGCGCGGTCAACGCGACGTCGAGCGCTCCTTCGCGCACCCCGAGGATCGAACAGCGGGACGAGCGCGGGCGCACGTGCACGGAGAAGCGCACGGCGCCGGCGCGCTCGCTCATCTCGAGCCGCGCCCATTCCCCGGGAATCTGGTTCGTTGCTTTCGACATCGCGCGGTGGCGCATCCTAGCGCAAACCGACCCGTCCATACGGTTCTTGAATTCGAACTTTCGCCCGATCCTTTTGGGCCCTGCCTTCCTGTACTAGCGTGGGGGCATGGCGCGACTTCGTTGGATGACAGCGGGTGAATCACACGGCCCTTCGCTGGTGGCCATCGTCGAAGGCATCCCGGCCGGGATGCCCCTCCTCTCCCAGGACGTCGATCACGACCTCGCACGGCGTCAACGCGGGTATGGCCGTGGCGGGCGCATGAAAATCGAAACGGACCGGGCCGAGCTCGTCGGAGGCGTCCGGGGCGGCGAGACCCTGGGCGGCCCCATCGCCCTGCGCATCGACAACCGCGACCACGCCAACTGGGCCGGGCGCATGGGCCCGGACCCCTTCCCCGCGCCCCCCGAAGCCCTCACCCGCCCCCGCCCTGGCCACGCCGACCTCGCGGGTGGCCTCAAGTACGACCGCAAGGACCTCCGCGACATCCTCGAACGGGCCAGCGCCCGCGAGACCGCGTCCCGCGTCGCCGTCGGCGGCATCTGCCGCAAGCTCCTCTCCCTCCTCCAGATCGACATCTTCGCCCACGTCGTCTCCATCGGCTCGGTCACGGCCACCCTCCCCGACCTCCCCTTCGCCGAGCTCCGCGCCCGCGCCCGCGCCTCCGACCTCGCCTGCGTCGACCCCGACGCCGAGGCCGCCATGCGCACGGCCATCCACGAAGCCTCGCACGCGGGCGACACCCTCGGCGGCGTCTTCGAGGTCATCGCCACCGGCCTCCCGCCGGGCCTCGGCAGCCACGTCCAGTGGGACCGCAAGCTCGACGGCCGCCTCGCGCAGGCCCTCATGAGCATCCACGCCATCAAGGGCGTCGAGCTTGGCCTCGGCTTCACGGCCGCCACCCTCCGCGGCTCGCAGGTCCACGACCCCATCACCTACGACCCGACCCACCACTTCGACCGACCCACGAACCGCGCCGGCGGCCTCGAAGGAGGCATCACCAACGGCATGCCCCTGATCTGCCGCGCCGCCATGAAGCCCATCGCCACCCTCCGGCGCGCCCTCCCCTCCGTCGACGTCCACACCAAGGAACCGTTCGACGCCGCGCACGAGCGCAGCGACATCTGCGCCGTCTCCGCCGCGTCCGTCGTCGGCGAGGCCATGGTCGCCATCACCCTGGTGGATGCCATCCTGGAGAAGTTTGGGGGCGACAGCCTGGGGGAGCTTCGGCGCAACGTGGAGACGTACCGCGCGCAGCTCGCGGCCTACTGACCGGGACGTTTCACGTGAAACATTGAGCCTGCCGTAGCTGAGGCTCGCTCAACCCCGCCTGAAGCTCCGTCCCTCCCCGCCCACGCTGACACTCCCTCACTCCCTCACCCCCTCTCCCTCTCCCTCCGGGAGAGGGGCGTCGGGCGACCTCCGGTCGTAGGAGGGACCATCCGCGTAGATGGGGAAGCCCATGTCGGCGATTTACAGAACCAGGCCTCCCTGTTAGGGCGGGGGGCGATGGGCGTCACCGCGTACCTTGAGTGCTACGGCTCCGAAACCTTCGACCCGGCCTCGGGCGGCACCGGGCTCTTCGGGACCAAGGGCCTCCTGCCGCCCGCTTGGTTTCTCTTCTTCGACGCCGCGGACTTCGCCTCCGTGCGCTCGAAGCACGATGGCAGCACCTACTCGCTCCTCCGCCGCCCCGCGTCCTCGGCCACCGCCCGCGCCCGCGAACGGATCGAGGCGCTGAAGCCCCACATCACGCCGGAGCTCGACGCCGTGCTGCGCTCGTTCCTCGCCGCCGTCGAGAAGGCTTGTGCTCCCCGCGATCTCGGCGAACTCCCCGGCGGCGAGCGTGTGCTCGTCTTCAACACCCACCGCTTCGAGTCCACCCGGGCCGAGCTCATCGCTTGCATCGGCTGGTTCGACGCGTTCGCCGCGAAGGGCTACTCCGCTCGCCTCGCCACGCGCGCCGAGTCGATCTTCGACCCCTGCGACGGCCTCGACTTCGACGAAGACGACGAGAAGCTCGACCTCGGCGACCCTGACGCGCTCTGCGGCTGGCCCTCCAGCGTGACGGACCGGGCGCCCCCCGTCGTTCCGAAGCCGCCCCCGCCCAGCGCGGACGCCGGTTCTCTCGACGCCATCCTGGCGCGTGTGTGGGCCCATCCGGCGGACCTCGCTGTTCGCCTCGCCTGCGCGAAAGAGCTGACCGCCCTCGGCGACCCTCGCGGCGAGTTCATCACCCTCGATTGCGCCGAAAAGCTCACCCACCGCCAGCTCAAGCGTCACGAGCAGCTCCTCGGCGACAAGCGTGTGCACCACCCCTTCAGCCGCGTGCGTACCTTCCACCAAGGCCTTCCGGTCGCAGTGGAGTGGAACGCCACGCCCGGCGATCCCCTCGTCGGCCACCCCGCCTGGTCCCCCGTCGAGAGCGTGATCTTCTCCGGCCCTGTCGCGCTGCTCCCGCCCGTGCGCCAGCTCCAGGCGACGCCCGCGCTCATCTGCGCCATCGACCGGCCGGTGCCCTACGTCTCCATCTGCATGAGCGACGACAAGGACCCTGCGGCCTGGGCGGCGCTCGAATCCACCGAGCTCTTCCCGAACCTCGTCGAGGTCCGCGTTGTCACGCCCGCGACCGTCTGGCTGCCCGAAGCGGGGCAGCGGCTCATCGCGCGGAGGCCCTCGGTGCGTCTCCACGTCTACTCGCCCCTCGTGCCACTCCCTCCGCTCACGCCCCTCACGGCCGAGGAGCACGCTGCGCGCGTCGCGCGATGGACGAATCCGCCGGAGGCCCGCTTCGCCGAAGGGCCTCGCTACGACAACGGATTTAGCTGACCCGATACGCCTATCGGTGCTGGTCGTACCGGGAACCCTCTCCACCGATGCGCCTATCGGTGCTGGTCGTACCGGGAACCCTCTCCACCGATGCGCCTATCGCTGCTCGTCGTACCGGGAACCCTCTCCGCCGATGCGCCTATCGCTGCTGGTCGTACCGGGAACCCTCTCCACCGATGCGCCTATCGCTGCTCGTCGTACCGGGAACCCTCTCCGCCGATGCGCCTATCGTTGCTCGTCGTACCGGGAACCCTCTCCGCCGATGCGCCTATCGTTGCTCGTCGTACCGGGAACCCTCTCCGCCGATGCGCCTATC
>NZ_JARZHI010000083.1:0-41807 GCF_029946465.1 Polyangium sorediatum | reverse complement strand
CGCTGCCCCGGACCCCGCGGGGGGCTGTCCGCCCCCTCGACCCCGGACCAGCGAGGCGCTGGACCCAGGGTTGAAAAACTGCGCGGTGCGCAGTTTTTCAAACAGGCCGACGAAGAAGCCGGGGGGATAGCAGAAGCCGTAGCGCGGCTGTCTTGGTGGGGAACGCCGCCGCCGGTCAAGGCCAGGGATGATCTTGCCTACCAAAGGCCGCAGCGTTGACAGGTCGGCGGCCAACGCCTCGTCGCATGATGTCGTGGCGTGATGCGGTGGCCTCACGTTCCAAACCGCACGGCTCCGTCCCTCCACGTGATGCGGCCGTAGGTCTTCGGGCGATGAGCCCATGGTCTCCTGCATCGTGCCCATTTCTCGACGCCACGAGCCCGTCGCCCCTTCCATCGCCCCCGTTCCTCCAAGGCACGGCCTCGTACCTCCGGAGGCTCGACCGCACGCTCCAGAGACACGTCCCCGTTCCTCCAAGGCACGGCCTCGTACCTCCGGAGGCTCGACCGCACGCCGCAGAGACACGTCCCCGTCCCTCCAAGGCACGGCCTCGTACCTCCGGAGACTCGACGTCGTCTCTTCGGACCATGCCCCCCATCCCTCGCACACACGTGCCCGTCGCTTCTTGGCTCGGCCGCCAAGCTTGAAGACACGGCCTCATCGATGAACGGCGCATCGCGCAGCTCATCGAACCAACGCCAGCGAACCTCCCCATGGTCTTGCCACCGGCCCGCTGGACGGCCGCGTGCCTGTCTCGGTTGGCAACGTCGCTGCCGGTCTTGACCGGGCCTGTTCGATGAACTGCGCATCGCGCAGTTCATCGACCTCGGGTCCAGCCCCTGGCTGGTCCGGGTGCAGGGGCGGATAGCCCCTGCTGGGGCCTGGGGCAAAGCCCCAGCGAAGCATGCGCGCGCGACGGAGCGATAGGAAGAATTCCCGGTCGCCTGGGAAAAATTCCCTGCCAGGGCGTGGGCCCAGCGCGATGGGGGCCTCGTCTCGTGGTGGCACGCGTCCTGCTGTGTTTCTCGTCGCGGTCGCGCTTCCTTCGGCCTTCGGCATTGCCGCTGCATGCCCCGCTCGAAGGACGTTTGACGGAACCCCCTTCGGAGTTGAACCAGCCTGATGCAATCGTTTGTGACCCAATTGATTTCGGGCACATCGGCCCTTCCACGCGCGCGGCGGCGCACGCCCGTGCTGGCCGCGTTGCTGGCCATCATGCTCGCGGCCGGCGCGGCTGGCGCGGACGAGCGCCGCAGGACCGCAGGCGCCATCGGCGGCGCGGCGTCGTCCCCGGACGCCGCCGCGTTGCCCGCATGGGAAGCCTTTCCTTCCCTCGGACGCGCCATGGCGCTCGCGCGTGAACGTGGCCCCGACGTCGTGCGTGCACGGGGAAGCGTGGGCGTCGCGCAGGCCTCGTATGCAGGCGCGCGGCTCTCGGCGCTCGACAACCCGTACCTGGAGGTCTTCGTGGACCGTGGCCTCCAGGGGGTGACGAAGGACGCGGCTGTGCAGGCGAACCTCTGGCTTCCGCTCGAAGTGTCCGGGCAGCGGGCCCGGAGGATCGACGAGGCGGATGCGCTCGTCGCCTGGCAAAAGACCCTGTTCGAGGTGACGCAGTTCTCCGCCGAGGGCGACGCCGTGCGGGCTTATGGGGCCGCGCTCGTGGCGGGGGCGCGGGTCCGCACGCTCGAAGGGATCGTGCGCGACGCCGGCGCGGAGGCGGAGGTGTATCAGCAGCGACGCGAAGCCGGCGACGCGACGCTGCAGGAGGAGAAGCTCGCGAGCATGGAGCACGCGCGGTATCTGGTGATGTTGCAGGAGAGCCGCGCCGATCTCACGCGCGCGCTCGTTGTTCTCGCGCGCGCCACGGGGCGCATGTTCAAACCCCCCGACAGCACGTCCGCCATGCCTCCTGTCCCGGACGAGACGTACGGAGAAGCTGGCGCCGCGCGGCTCGCGGACGCGTCGCCCCACGTGGCCGCCTCGACGCGCGAGGCGAGCTTTTACGCGCGGGCGGGGCAGCGCGCCGCGATCGAGGCCCACCCGCCTGTGAACTTGATCGTGACTGCGGGCCGCGGCGACCTGGGCGAGCCGCGCTTCGGCGGTGGCCTCTCGTGGACCTTCCCGGTCGCGCGGCGCAAGCAGGCCGAGGTGGCCCGCGCGGACGCCGAGCGGGCGCGCGCGCTCGCCGAGGCCGAGGTGAAGCGACGCCTCGTCGTGCAGGGCCTCTCGGGCCTCGAGCTCGAGCGCGCCGAGGTGCGCCGCGCCCGCGAGGTGATCGACACCGCCGCCCTGCCCGCGGCGCAAGCCTCCGCCGACGCGGCGATTGCCACGAAGGCCGCCGGCAAGGGGGAGATGCTCCTCGTGCTCACCGCGCGCCGCGACCTCGAGCTTTTGCGATTGCGACGCCTGGAGCTCATTGCGCGTGAATGGTCGATCCTCGGCGACATCGTCGCGTGGACGGGAGAATTGCCGTGACGAACGAGACGAAGCCGAACGATGAGGACGCGGAGACCCCGCTCTCCGCGGACGAGGGCCTCCCGGAGCGCGACACGCAGCCCCCCCGAGCGTCCACGGAGCCGCCGAGGCCACGATGGGCGCGCTGGGGCATCGCCGCGGGCCTGTCCGCGCTCGCGGCTGCCGGCATGCTCGTGTGGCTGCGCGGAGGCGACGGTGAGGCCGATGTGCCCGTGACGAAGGCCGATGTCCCGCACGTCGAGGGCAAGGCCATCGTGTTCTCGAAGGCCTTTGGCGAACGCGCCGGCATCGAGACCGAGCCCGTGCGCCTCTCGCCGCTCGTGCCGCGGATCAAGGTCGTCGGCACCGTCGATTTCGACCCGGCGCACGTGGCCGCGGTGGGGACGCGGATCCCCGGGCTCGTCCGCTCGCTCGTGAAGGTCGAGGGCGAGAGCGTCAAGAAGGGGGACGTGCTCGCCGAAATCGAGAGCGCGGAGCTCGGCACGGCGCAGGCCAGCGTGGCCGTGGCCCATGCGCATCGCAAGGCCGCCTCGATCAACGAGAAACGCGAGCGCGAGCTCGCCGAGCGTGGTCTGTCGACGGCGCGCGAGCACGAGGTCGCGACCGCGACGCACGAGGAGCAACGCGCCGTCCTCGAAGCCGCGCGACAACGCGTGCACGCCATGAGCGGCTCCCCCGGCAGCCCGTTCGGCGTGTACATGCTGCGCGCGCCGCTCGAAGGGACCGTGGTCGAGCGGCACATCTTCGCGGGCCAATCCGTCGACGCCCACCTCGTCGCGTTCCGCGTCGCGAACCTCGATCATCTCTGGGTCGATCTCTCGGTGTTCGAGAGCAACGTCGACGCGATCCACAAGGACGATCCGGTGGAGATCTCGCGCGTGGTGGGAGGCGAGCCGATCCCCGGCCGTGTCGCCCACGTCGGCGACGTCGTGGATCCCGTGACGCGCACGGCGGAGGTGCGGGTCGCGGTCTCGAACCAAGAACGAAAGCTCCGGCCGGGGCAATCCGTGACCGCGATCATCCAGGCCACGGGCCCTTCGCGCACGATGCTCACCGTGCCCATCACGGCCGTCACGTACATCGACGGGCGGCCGACGGTGTTCCTCGCCGAGAGCCCCGATCGTGTCGTGCCGACGACGATCGAGCTCGGCCCGAACGACGGCACGCACCAGGGCGTCACCGCGGGCCTCTCCGAGGGGCAGCTCGTGGTGAGCCGCGGCGTGTTTGCCCTGAAGAGCGAGCTTTACCGGTAAAACCATGCTGTCACGTATCGTCCTTGCCTCGATTCGCCTGCGGGCATTGATGCTCGTCCTCTTCGCGTTGCTCCTCGGCGCGGGCGCCGTGGCCGTGCGCGCGCTCCCCATCGACGCGATGCCGGACGTCTCGACGATCCAGGTCTCGGTGCTCACGAGCGCGTCGGGCCTCTCCGCCGTCGAGGTGGAGCGGACCGTGACCATTCCGGTCGAGAATGCGCTCAATGGTGTCCCCGGCGGCGCCGAGCTGCGGAGCGTCTCGCGCGGTGGTCTCTCGGCCGTGACGGTGGTCTTCGCCGACGGCACGGACGTGTGGTTCGCGCGCCAGCTCGTCCTGGAGCGCCTGCGCACCGTGGAGCGCGAGCTGCCGGCCTCGGCGGGCACGCCCGAGCTCGCCCCCGTCTCCTCGGGGCTCGGCGAGATCTTTCAGTTCGTCGTGCGCAGCTCGCAGCACTCGCCGATGCAGCTCCGGACGCTGCTCGACTGGGAGATCGTGCCCAAGCTCCGCGGCGTGCCCGGCGTGATCGAGGTCAACACGATGGGCGGGGAGCTCAAGCAGTTCCAGGTCGTCGTGGATCGGGCGCGCCTCAATGCCCAATCGATGACCGTGCAGCATGTGATCGAGGCCCTGCGCACCGCCAACGTCAACGTGGGCGGCGGTTATGTCGAGCGGCGCGAGGAGTCGTTCACCGTGCGCGGGCAGGGCATGCTGCGCGACGAGGAAGACATCGCCAACGTGGTGCTGCGCGCGGACGGAGGCGGCGCGCCCGTGCTCGTCAAGCACGTCGCGGATGTGCAGATCGGCGCGGCGCTGCGTCATGGGGTCATCACCCACGGAGGCGAAAGCGAAGCGGTGACGGGCATCGTGATGATGCTCCTCGGCGGCAACAGCCGCGAAGTGGTCGCCGCTGTCGGGGAGCGGGTGAAGGAAATCGAGGCGGAGCTGCCGCCCGGCGCGACCATCGAGGTCGTCTACGATCGCGCCGATTTCGTCGGCCGGACCATCAGCACCGTGCTCAAGAATCTGGCCGAGGGGGTGATCGTCGTGACGATCGTGCTCGCGCTTTTCCTCGGCACGTTGCGCGGCGCGCTCGCGGTCGTCCTCGGGATCCCCGCGGCCATGACGGTGGCGGTGCTCGGGATGCACGCCTTTGGCGTGACGGGCGATCTGATGTCCCTCGGCGCCATCGATTTCGGCTTCCTCGTGGATGGGCCGATCGTGATGCTCGAAGCGGTCATCGCGGCCGTGGCGGGCCAGAAGCTCGCGGGAGACGCGCGGGCGCGGGCGTATGCCGAAGCCGCGCAGGGGGTGGCGCGACCGGTCGCCTTCGCCGTGGCCATCATCATGCTCGTTTACGTGCCGCTGCTTTTCCTCGAAGGCATCGAGGGGAAGATGTTCCGGCCGATGGCCCTGACCATGGCGTGCGCCCTCTTCGGCGCCCTCGTCTATTCGGTCCTCTTTTTCCCTGCGCTCCTCGTCACGCTGGTGCCGCCGGCCGAGGGCCATGGGCCGCGGTGGATGGAGTGGATCACGGCGCGGTACGAGCGGATCGTCGGACATGCCGTCACGCTCCGATGGCCGCTGCTCGGCGCGTCGGCGGTGGCCTTCGTCGTGACGACCTTCTGGTTCGCCCGGGCCGGCGCGGAGTTCGTCCCCCGGATCTTCGAGGGCGACGCGGTGGTGACCATCCGTCGCGCGCCGAGCATCTCGCTCGACGAGGCGCGGCGGCTCGACCTCGCGGCCGAGAAGGTGCTGCACGGCTTCCCCGAGGTCGTGAGCACGCTCGGCATGACCGGGCGCGCCGAGGTCGCCACCGATCCGGTGGGCAACGACAACACCGACATCCTCGTGCGGCTCCGCCCGACCGAGGAATGGAAGACGGCCCGCGATTTCGACGCGCTCTCCGAGGCCTTCAAGGAGACGGTCGAGGCGCGCGTGCCGGGGACGTTCGTCTCCGTCTCGCAGCCCATCGAGGACCGCACGAACGAGCTCATCAGCGGCTCGCGCGCGGACATCTCGATCAAGGTGGTCGGGAGCGACATCGAGGAGCTCGCCGCGCTCGGCGACCGGATCGGCGCACGGGTGAAGGCGATCCGGGGGGCCGGCGACGTGCGCGTCGAGCGCCTCCTCGGCCAGCCCGTGATCAGCGCTGTCGCGGATCGGGCGAGGATGGCGCGGCACGGCGTGCGGGTCGAGGACGCATTCACCGTGATCGCCGCGGCGCGTGAGGGCGTGCGCGTCGGCGACATCTACGAGGATCAGCGCAAGTTCGACCTGCGCGTGCTGAATCCTCCGTCCGAGCCTTCGGCGGCGGCGCTCGGCGAGCTGTTCGTCGAGACCTCGCGCGGGCGCAGCGTCCCGCTGCGGGAGGTGGTCACGCTCGCCGAGGGGGACGGACCAAGCTCGATCCGAAGGCAGGATCGCGAACGGACGGTGCGCGTCGACGTGAACCTGCGGGGACGCGATCTGGTCTCGTGGGTCGACGAAGCCAAGGCGGCCGTCGAGCGCGACGTGCCGCTCCCCACGGGGTATCGCATGGCGTGGGGCGGGCAATTCGAGAATTTCGAGCGGGCGCAGAAGCGGCTCGCGCTGCTGGTGCCGGCCGTGGTGGTGCTCATCTTCGGCATGCTGCTCTGGATGTTCCAGAACGCGCGCCTCGCCCTGGCCGTCTTCATGATGGTGCCGCTCTCGCTCGTGGGCGGCATGCTGGGCCTGCTCGCGCGGGGTTTGCCCTTCAGCCTGTCCGCGGCGGTCGGGTTCATCGCGCTCGGCGGCGTGGCGGTGCTGAATGGGGTGGTGATCGCCAGCGAGGTGGGCAGGCGTCTGTCTGCAGGCGAGGCGCTCGACGTGGCGGTCACGCGTGGCGCGACGGCGGTCGTGCGCGCGGTGCTCACGACGGCCGCCGTCGCGGCGCTCGGCTTCATGCCGATGGCGGTCGCAGAGAGCGCGGGCGCCGAGGTGCAACGCCCGCTCGCCACGGTGGTGATCTTCGGGATGTTCTTCGGGACGATCACGACGCTCGCCGTGCTCCCCGGCGTCCTCCGGGCCGCGCTCGCGGGCCAGCGCCTCGCCGCGCGCGCCGGGGAGGAGGCACAGGGCCGCGCGTATTCGCCGGTCGATTGCACCAGTGCCTCGGGGGGAGCCGCGCACGGCTGAGCTTGACGCGCCCGCGTGAGGTCGTGTATTTTGACCTCATACGAATGTTCGCGGCGCGCTCCGCTGCCCGCCGAGGAGTCGAGATGCCGCCGCACCCGCCGAAGCACCACCACGGGCCCCCCCATCACCCGCCGCCGAAGCACCCGCTGCCGCCCTCCACGATCCGCGCGCTCCTCGCACCCCAAAGGCTCGAATCCCTCCTCGGGGCCTTCATCCCGGACGCCGCGGACCGCGCCTACGTCGCGCGGTGCATTCTCGAACAGGGGCCCACCCATCACCGCGGCGCGAGCTTCGCGCTCCTGGCCCTCACCGCGCTGCTCCTCGAACGCACGGGAGGCCTGCCGGCCGAACCTCCCGCCGGCGAGGCGGTGTCCGTCCCCCTTCGGTTGCCGCCCCACCTCGCGGACGAAAACGACGAGGATCAGGCCTATCCGCTGCGCATGCCGCTCGCGCCGATCGAGGCCATCGTCTCCGGAAAAGCTCCCGCGGCCGAGGCGCTCGTCGATTGCCTGCTCGACGGCCCGCCGCACCACGCGCTCGCGAACGCCGCGCTCGTGTGCGCGCTCGGCGCGTTGCTCGAGCGCTTCCCCGGGCCGTCGGGGGAGGCCCGCGGATGACGAGCTTGCCCAGGCACCTCGGGCAGGCCTTCCTCATGGCCGCGGGGGAGCTGGGCATGGCCAGCGCGGCGCGCCTCTTCGTCCGCGAGCTTTCGCAGATCGGCGGCGAGGCGCTCGTCGGCGAGGCCTGCGACATGCTCGGCCGCGAGTATCCCGTCTTCGATTTCGTGGCACACCGCTGGGGCTCCGGGCACCGGGATCCGACGCTTGATCCGATCCTCGACCCGGCGCCCGCGGCGCGCGCGCTCGAAGGCATCTCGCGGCTGCTCGTCATCGGGCTCGAGACCGACGCGCTCGACGCCCTCGTCACCGCATTGCCGGGCGTGGACATCGGCCTCGTCGCGGAGCCGTTCGGCGTGGAGCCGGACATGCGCCGCGTCCTCGCCAATTATGGAGATGCCGTTCGACCGGTCAGCTTGACCGAGTTCCGGCGCTGGGCGGGGAGGCGCAGCGCGCTCCTGACGTTCGTGTATGGCACCAATGGCCATACGGCCCACGTCGCCGCGACATGGCTCCGCGTCGCGGGGCCGGACGTGCGCCCGCAATTCCGTTCCCTCGTGGGCTGGGATGTCCTCGGGGAGCCCATGCGCCTCCATCCACGCTGGCTCGTGGAGACGGGCCGTGACGATTTCTCTGCGCTCGTCGGCCCTCCGCGCCGCTCGACCCTTTCCGGGCCGGAGGCCCACCCCGCACCGCTGTGACCCAGGCGCAAATCATCCTGAGCGGCATCCTGCTGCTCGCCCTCTTCCTCCAGGCGTTTTTGCCGTCGTACCGTGTGCTCGTGGTCTGCGCGGGCGCGGGCCTTTCGTGCCTCGCCACGACGCTGCTCGGCGTCGCCAATACCTCGCGGATCCTGGCCGAGGTGCCGTGGGACGTGCTGATCATCCTGGTCACGCTCGGCCTCGTCTCGCAGCTCCTGGCGGCGTCTCGCCTCTTCGATCGCCTCGCGCTCGTCGCGACCCGGGCGAGCCGCGGCGATCCGCATCGCCTCACGCTCGTGTTCGCGGTGGCCATGTATGGCGTGAGCGCGGTCGTGAACAACCTGACGGCGCTCGTCCTCGTGCTCCCGGTGCTGCACGTGCTCCTCAGGCTTGGCGGGACGAACCAGCGCTACGTGTCGTGGACGCTCGGCGTGCTGCTCGTCGCGTGCAATCTGGGCGGGGCGGCGACGCCGATCGGAGATTTCCCGGCCATCTTGCTGCTCGGCCGCGGCAGCATGACGTTCGTCGGTTATCTCGTGAACGCCGGGCCGGCGACCCTCGTGGCGCTCGGGGTGCTCCTCCTCGTGACGGCCCTCGTGGTGCGTCCTGCCAAAGGCATGCCGCGGGACCCGATCTCGGCGGGGATCGCGCGCGCCGTCATGACGGCGTTGCATCGGCGGATCACCCTCGATCGACGCATCTTCTGGCCGGCTGCGGCGTCGCTGCTGCTCATGATCGCGGCGTGGCTTTTTCTCCCGACCTCGCTCGGCGTCGGCCCGGAGCTCGTCTGCTGGCTCGGGGCGTCGCTCGCCCTGCTCCTCAATCGTGGCCTCGGCGAGAGGCTCACCCGCAATGGCCTCGAGGCGGAGGCCGTGCTCTTTTTGCTCTCGCTCTTCGTGATGGTCGGCGCCGTGCGCGACACGGGGCTCTTCGAGCTCGTCGCGCGTAGCCTCGAGCGCCTGCCGCTCTCCGGGGCCGGCCAGCTCTTCGTGTTCCTCCTCTTCGCAGGGGTGCTCACGGGCCTGTTCTCGGCGGGGCCGAGCATGGCCGCGCTCCTCGAAGTGGCGGAGTCGCTCGCGAAGCGTTTGCCGCCCTCGGCCGTGTACGTGGGCCTCGCGCTCTCGGTGTGCGCGGGCAGCTCCCTCTTTTTGACCGCGGCGACGTCCGGCCCGCTGGCCCAGGCGTTGACCGAGCGCGCAGACATCCGCGACCCGGAAGGGCGGCCGCTCCGGTTCGGCTTCTTCGACTTCCTGCCGACGGGGCTCGTGGGATTCGCCATCATCGAGGCGACGGCGATCGGGTATGCGGCGTGGGTCTTGGCCCGGGCGGGCTAAAGCTGCGTACAGCGGGCGCTCGTGCAGGCGTAGCCGTCGAGGCAATCACGACCGTCTCTGCAAGAGCGCTCGCAGACGCCGTCGACACAGGCATTGCCCATGCCGCAGGTCGCATCACTCACGCATTCGACGCAGCGCCGTTCGAGGCAGTACTGGAAGGCCGCATTCTTGCTCTCGCAGTCGGTCTGATTCGAGCACGGCACCGATTTCGGCGCGGGCGCACATGCGGCCCCTGCGAGGATGATTCCGACAGAAACAATGAACCAGCGTGTGAAGGAAGGTTTCACGTAGAGGACCTCCAACCGCTCGTTCGCAAAAGCAGAGAGCATGCCACGGGGAAAGCGTGGGGATCCCGCACGCGCGCGTGGCGTCTGGGATGGGAATTTCTCCGGGGTGCTGGGAATTTTTCCGGTCCCGGACGCCTCAGGTCCCCGCGTCGTCCGCGCTTCGATCCCGCAGCCGATACCCGACGCCCGGCTCCGTCACGAGCCATTTCGGCCGCGCCGGATTCGCCTCGATCTTCTTCCGCAGCTCGGCCATGTGCACGCGGACGTAATGCGGCTGGTTCGCATACGCCGGCCCCCAGACCTCTTTCAGGATGTGCTGGTGGGTCAGCACCTTCCCTGCGTTCTGCGCGAGCAGCACGAGGAGCTTGTATTCGATGGGCGTGAGGTGCACGTCCTGGCCGCCTTTTCGTACCTCCCGCCGCACGAGATCGATGCGCAGCTCGCCGATCTCGATCGTCTGCACCCCGCTCGACGTCACGCCCGCGGCCGCGTGCCGGAGCGCGACCCGCATCCGCGCGAGCAGCTCGTTCACGCCGAAGGGTTTGGTCAGGTAATCGTCCGCCCCCGCGTCGAGCGCGGCCACCTTGTCGTCCTCGCGCCCCCGCGCCGAGATGACGATCACGGGCATCCGTCCCCATTCGCGGATCCGGCGCGTCAGATCGATTCCGTCGCCGTCCGGTAGACCGAGATCGAGGAGCAAAAGCTCCGGATTGTGCGTGCTCGCGAGCATGAGCGCCTCCGCGGAGGTGCCCGCTTCGAGCAGGCGATAGCCGTGCGACGTGAGCGTCGCGCGCATGAACCGGCGCATTTGGGGTTCGTCCTCGACGAGGAGGACGAGCGGGCGAAAGTCCGTCATGGGCGCGCCTCCTCGACGTGCGCAGCGACCTGCGGGGCGCCGCCGGGGATCGGCACGCGGATGCGAAAGTTCGCGCCGCCGGAGGCGCGATTCTCGGCCGCGATCGTGCCGCCGTGCGCCTCGACGATCGCCTTGCAGATCGCGAGCCCGAGCCCCGCGCCGACCGCGGTCGTATGCCCTCCGCGGTAAAACTTCTCGAAGATGCGCGACTCGCTCCCCGCGGCGAGCCCGGGGCCCGCGTCGGCCACCTCGACGACGACCCCGCCGGGCTCGCCGCGGGCGACGACCTCGATCGGCGATCCGGGCGGCGTGTAGCGCGCTGCATTCTCGAAGAGGTTGATGAACACCTGCTCGAAGAGTACGGGATCCACGGACAGGAGCGGTAACGCTTCCGGGAACGTGACGTTCACGGGCCGGTCCCCGAGCTTGCGTTCGAGCCGCGTCAGCGCGGAGCCGACGAGCTCTTCGAGCGGCACCCACGCGCGCTTCAGCGCGACCGGGCCGGCTTCGAGGCGCGTCATGTCGAGCAGGTTCGCGACCAGCCGTTCGAGCCGCTCGGCCTCCTCGCAGATCGAGTCGAGCAGCTCGGCGCGGGTGGTCTCGCCGAGGCCCCCGTCGTCGCGCAGCGCCGTGGCCGAGCCCGTGATCGCCGAGAGCGGCGTGCGAAGGTCGTGCGAGACCGCCGAGAGGAGCGAGCTGCGCATCTCCTCCGTTTTCGCGCGCAGGGCCGCGCTGTTCGCCTCGCTCGTGAGCCGCACGCGCTCGAACGCGAACGCCGCCTGCCGGCAGAAAGCATCGAGGAACGCGCGTTGCTCGGCCCCGAGCGGCGTCGCGCTCTTCGGCGCGAGCACGAGCACGCCGAGCGGCGCGCCGCGCACGGAGAGCGGCGCACATACGACCTTCGATCCCGGGAGCGTGTCCGTGCCCAGGCCCGAAGGACGCGCGTGCTCGAAAGCCCAGCGGGCGACCGCAAGATCGGCCGTATCGAGGGACGCCGCGGCCGGGGCGACGGCGACCGCCTGAAGCGCGCCGTCGGCCCTGGATTGCAGCACGTGCGCCGCTGCTTCGAAGACCTGCTCGGCGTGGCCCGCGACGGCCGAGGCGACGGCCCCGGTATCGTCCGCCGCCGCGAGATCCCGGCTGAGATCGTAAAGCGCGGCGGTCTGCGCCTCGCGATGCCGCGCGTCTTGCTCCTGCCGCCGGATGCGGGCCGTCAGCGCGCTGAGGAGCAGGCCGACGCCGAGCATCATGGCGAACGTCAGCAGGTACTTCGCGTCGGCCACGTCGAACGTGTGGAAGGGCGGGACGAAGAAGAAATCGTAACAAGCCACCGCCAGGATCGACGCGAGGATCGAGGGGCCTCGCCCGAAGCGCACGGCCGCGAGCATGACGCAGAGCACGTAAAGCACTTCGAGATCGGGGACGGGGTAGATTGCGCGCACGGCCGCCGCGAGCACGGTGGTGGCCGCCACGAGCAGCACGGCCGACCCATACATCACGGGCCGCGCCGACTCCTTCGGCAGCTCCGGCGGCGCCGGCGCCGTCTCGGCGCTCTCGCTGCCGCTGATGACGAGCACGTCCACGTCCCCGCTGCCGCGCACGACCTCGTCGAGAAGCGAGCCACGGAGCCGGTCGCGGAGGCGAGAATGGGTCGGCTTGCCGATGATGATCCGCGTGACGTTGTGCTTGCGCGCGTAGCGCAGGAGCGCCTCGGAGATGCTCGCGCCCGAGAGCCGCGTCACGGCGCCGCCGAGCGTCTCTGCGAGGCGCAAATGGGCTTCGAGCCGCGCCCGATCGGCCTCGCTCGGCGCCTTCGCCGCGGGCGACGCGACGTACGCGGCGACCCACGGCGCGCGCAGGCCCGCGGCCATCCGCGCCGCCGCGCGCAAAAGCCGGCCCGAGCTCGGCGCGGGGCTGATGCACACGAGGATCCGCTCGCCGGCCGGCCAGGGCGTGATCACGCCGTGCTGCTCGCGATACTCGCGCATGTCCACGTCGACGCGCTCCGCCGTCCGCCGCAGCGCGAGCTCGCGCAGCGCGAGCAGGTTGCCGCGCTGGAAGAAATGCGCGGCCGCGCGTTTCGCCTGCTCCGGCAGATAGACTTTTCCTTCGCGCAGGCGCGCGAGCAGCTCCTCGGGCGCGATGTCGACGAGCTCGATCTCGTCGGCGCGATCGAGGATCGAATCGGGGATCGTCTCGCGGACCTGGATGCCCGTGATCTGCGCGACGACGTCGTTCAGGCTCTCGACGTGCTGCACGTTGACGGTCGTGAAGACGTCGATGCCCGCGTCGAGCAGCTCGAGCGCGTCTTGCCAGCGCTTCGCATGCCGGGATCCGTGGACGTTCGTGTGGGCGAGCTCGTCGAGCAGCAGCAGCCCGGGCCTCCGCGCGAGCGCGGCGTCGAGGTCGAACTCGTCGAGGGCGCGCCCGCGATACTCCACCTTGCGCCGCGGCAGCACGTCGAGCCCTTCGAGCAGCGCCTCCGTCTCCGCGCGCCCGTGTGTCTCCACGATCCCGGCGACGACGTCGACCTTCTGTTCGAGCGCCCGTTCGCGCGCGACCTGGAGCATGCGGTACGTCTTTCCGACGCCGGGGGCGAACCCGAAGAACACGCGGAGCCGCGCGCGGTGTTCGCGTCCCTCTTCGGCGTGCGCCCTCCGTACGAGCGCGTCGGGATCGGGTCGGCTGTCGGGATCGGTCATGGATGGGCTTTCGCCTGATCGAGCGCGAGGTTCAGGCGTAACACGTTCACGCGCGGCTCGCCGAGGACGCCGAGGATACGGCCCTCCACGTGCGCGTCGACGAGGCCGCGGACGCGGGCCGGATCGAGCGCGCGGGCCCGCGCGACGCGGGCGACCTGGAAATGAGCGGCCGCCGGCGAGATGTGCGGATCGAGGCCGCTGCCCGAGGCCGTGACGAGGTCGACCGGAATGGGCGCGGCATGGCCCGGGTCTGCCTCGCGAAGCGCCGTGATGCGCGCCGCGACGGCGTCTCGGAGCGCTGGGTTCGTCGGCCCGAGGTTCGAGCCGCTCGACGCCGCCGCATTGTAGGGATGGCTCGGCGTCGCGGACGGGCGACCCCAGAAGTATCGCGGATCATCGAACGGCTGCCCGATCAGCTCGGAGCCGACGATTCTTCCCCCCTCATGGATCAGGCTGCCATTCGCGCGCGCCGGAAAGGCCGCTTGCGCGACGGCGGTGACGAGCAGCGGATACACGACGCCCGTCAGGAGCGTGAATGCGGCGAGCAGTGTGATCGCGGGACGGAGGAGCGATTTCATCTTTGATTCCTTTCAGCCGACGCCGAGGCCCGCGAGCACGAGGTCGATGAGCTTGATGCACGGGAACGGCAGCACCACGCCGCCGAGGCCATACACGAGCAAGTTCCGCCGGAGCAGCGCGGGCGCGGGCGCGGGGCGGTACCGGATGCCGCGGAGCGCGATGGGGACGAGCGCGATGATGACGAGCGCATTGAAGATCACGGCCGACAGGATGGCCGTGGCCGGCGAATGCAGCCGCATCACGTTCAGCGCGCCGAGCGCGGGGTAGGTCGCGGCGAACGCGGCCGGGATGATGGCGAAGTATTTGGACACGTCGTTCGCGATGCTGAACGTCGTCAGCGCGCCGCGCGTCATGAGCATCTGCTTTCCGATCTCCACGATGGCGAGCAGCTTCGTCGGGTTGGAGTCGAGATCCACCATGTTCCCCGCCTCCTTCGCGGCCTGCGTGCCCGTGTTCATCGCCACGGCCACGTCGGCCTGCGCGAGCGCGGGCGCGTCGTTCGTCCCGTCGCCCGTCATCGCGACGAGGTGCCCTTCCTGCTGGTAGGAGCGAATCATCGCGAGCTTCTGCTCGGGCGTCGCCTCGGCGAGGAAATCGTCGACGCCGGCCTCGGCCGCGATCGCCGCGGCGGTGAGCGGGTTGTCGCCCGTGATCATCACCGTGCGAATGCCGATGTGGCGTAGCTCCGCGAATCGCTCCTGGATCCCGCCCTTCACGATGTCCTTGAGCTCGACCACGCCGAGCACCCGCGCCCCGTCCGCGACGACGAGCGGCGTGGATCCCTGCTTCGCGACCTCGTCCACGAGCGCCTTCACCTCGGCCGGGACGCTTCCGCCCTGCGCCTCGACGAACTTCGTCACGGCGTCGGTCGCGCCCTTCCGGATGAGACGCCCGTCGAGATCGACCCCGCTCATCCGCGTCTGCGCCGTGAATGGCACGAACGTCGCGCCGAGCGCGTGCACGTCCCGCGCCCGCAATGCAAAACGCTCCTTCGCCAGCACCACGATGCTGCGGCCCTCCGGCGTCTCGTCGGCGAGGGACGAGAGCTGCGCCGCGTCCGCGAGCTCGCTCTCCTGGATCCCAGGCGCGGGCAGGAAGGCCGTCGCTTGCCGATTGCCGAGCGTGATCGTGCCCGTCTTGTCGAGCAAGAGCACGGTCACGTCCCCGGCGGCCTCGACGGCGCGCCCCGAGGTCGCAATCACGTTCGCCTGGACCATTCGATCCATCCCCGCGATGCCGATCGCGGAGAGCAGCCCGCCGATCGTCGTGGGAATGAGACATACGAGCAAGGCGCAGAGCACGGTGAGGCTCACGGGCGCGCCTTGCCCGGAGCTCGCGACGGCATATTTCGAGAAGGGCAAGAGCGTCACGGTCGCGAGCAAAAACACGATCGTGAGCGCCGCGAGCAGGATGTCGAGCGCGATCTCGTTCGGCGTCTTTTTCCGTTTGGCGCCCTCGACCATCGCGATCATGCGGTCGAGGAAGGTCTCGCCCGCGTTCTCCGTGATGCGCACGAGCAGCCAATCCGAGAGCACGCGTGTCCCGCCCGTGACGGCGCTGCGGTCCCCGCCGCTCTCGCGAATGACGGGGGCGCTCTCGCCCGTGATGGCGCTCTCGTCGACCGAGGCGACCCCTTCGATCACCTCCCCATCGCTGGGCAGGGTATCTCCGGCTTCAACCAGCACGACGTCGCCGCGGCGGAGCGTCGAGGAATCGACCTCCTCGCGCCGCGCGTCGAGCCGCGGCGCGTCCAGGCGCTTTGCGTTCACGTTTTTCCGGGTCTTCCGGAGCGCGTCCGCTTGCGCCTTGCCACGCCCTTCGGCCATCGCTTCCGCGAAATTGGCGAAAAGGACGGTGAACCAGAGCCAGAGCGAAACGGCGAGGATGAAGCCGGCGGGGGCCTCGCCGCGACCGGTGATCGCCGCGTGGAGGAAGAGCACCGTCGTGAAGGCGCTGCCGACCTCCACCACGAACATGACCGGGTTTTTGATCATCCGCCGCGGATCGAGCTTGCGGAATGCGTCGACGGCCGCGCGGCCGACGATGGCGCGCTCGAAGAGCGGACGAGCCTGGGTTCGGGTCGTCATGAGGGGGCTCCATTCACCTTGCAAACAGGGAGAGATGCTCGACCACCGGGCCGAGCGCGAGCGCCGGGACGAACGTGAGCGCACCGACGAGCAGAATCGTCCCGACGAGCAAAAGCACGAAGAGCGGCGTGTGTGTCGGCAACGTCCCGGCGCTCGGGGGGATCGATTTCTTCCGCGCGAGGGACGCAGCCAGGGCCAGGACGGGGACGAGGACCCAGTAACGGCCGATCAGCATGCAGAGGCCGATGGCCGTCGTGTAAAACATCCCGCTCACGGTGAGCCCGCCGAAGGCAGAACCGTTGTTGTTCGCGCCGGACGAGAAGGCATAAAGGATCTCGCTGAAGCCATGGGCGCCGGGGTTGCCGAGGGGCGCGGTGCCCGCGGGCGTCGCGCTCGCGAGGGCCGTGCCGACGAGCGCCGCCGCGGCCGGGAGCAGGATGACGAGCGAGGCCATTTTCATCTCGAAGGCCTCGATCTTCTTGCCGAGGTACTCCGGCGTGCGCCCGACCATCAGGCCGGCGATGAACACGGCGATGACCGCATACATCAGCATCCCGTAGAGCCCCGAGCCCACGCCGCCGAACACGATCTCGCCGAGCTGCATGAGCCACATCGGGACGAGCCCGCCGAGCGGCGTGAAGCTGTCGTGCATCGCATTCACGGCGCCATTCGAGGCCGCCGTCGTCGCGGTCGCCCAGAGCGCGCTGTCGACGACGCCGAAGCGCGCCTCCTTGCCCTCCATGTTCCCGCCGGGCTGGAGCGCGCTCGCGCCCTGATCGACGCCGAGGCTCGAAAGGATGGGATTTCCGTGCTGCTCGGCCGCCACCGCGACGCAGAGCAGGGGCACGAAGATCACGAGCATCGCCGCGAAGACGGCAACGCCCTGCCGTTTGTCCTTCACCATTGCGCCGAACGTGAAGCAGAGCGCCGCGGGGACGAGCACGATCGAGATCACCTCCAGCAGGTTCGTGAGGGCGTTCGGGTTCTCGAACGGGTGCGCCGCGTTCACGTTGAAAAAGCCGCCGCCGTTCGTCCCGAGCTGCTTGATGGCGATCTGCGAGGCCGCGGGCCCGAGCGCGAGGATCTGCCGGGCGACGCCGGTCCCGTCGCCGGAGGTCGTCGGGTCGAGCAGATCCGCGACGTGATGCGCGGCGAACGTCTGCACGACGCCCTGCGAAACGAGCAAAAGGGCGAGGACGAACGAGAGCGGCACGAGCACGTAGAGCGTGCTCCGCGTCAGGTCGACCCAGAAGTTGCCGATGCCCTCCGCCGTGCGCCGCGTGAACCCTCGTATCAACGCGACGAGGACGGCCATGCCCGTGCCCGCGGAGACGAAGTTCTGCACGGTGAGCCCGAGCATTTGCGTGAGGTGCGAGAGCGTCGTTTCGCCCGCATACGCTTGCCAGTTCGTATTGCTCGCGAAGCTCACCGCCGTGTTCCAGGCGACCTCCGGCGAGACCGCGCCGAGCCCGGCCGGATTCACGGGCAGGAGGGCCTGGAATCGCTCGAGCCCGTACACCACGAGCAGGCCGAACAGGTTGAAGAGAAGAACGGCCGCGGCATACCGCGGAAACGACATGTCCTCGTCGACACGAATCCCCGCGGCGCGATAGAAGAGGCGCTCGACCGGCCCGAACACGCGCGCGGCGAACTTGGCATTCCCCTCGTACACGCGGGCCATGTACGATCCGAGCGGAACGGCGAGCGCGACGAGCACGAGCAGGAAAAGCCCGCACCGGAAGACGGCATTCTCGATCACGACAACTTCTCCGGATAGAGGAGCGCGAAAAAGAGGTAGGCGAACAGGAGAGCGGCGAGCACGCCGCCGAGGTTCGTCAGGGTCGCCATGGCGTCAGACTTTCTCGCAGAGCCGCACGAGGCCCCACGACACGAGGAAAAACGCTGCGGTGAGGGCCAGAAAAACGGCGTCCATGGCTCAACTCCTCCCGCGCCGTCCGCGGCTGCGGAGGCGCGTGATGCAGGGGCCGAAGAGGCCCTTCAGCGCGAAAAAAGACATCAACATGCCGACCGAGCCCACGGCGCCCCAGGGGCCCGGCCGGCCGGCGTCGTACACCACGAGCAAGAGCCCGATCCCGAGCCAGACCCAGAGCAGGCTCTTCTGCTCGGCGCGCCCGTCGGCATCAGGATCGATTCCGGTCGTTTCATTTCGTCGGTAGGGGTTCATGGTCAAAACCACGTCGTCGCGCCGAGCGTGACGGTGTCCTCCGCATGGCGGTTCGGCACGAACGGCGTATCCACGCCGTTCCCTTCGACGTCGCCGCCGAAATACATGTCCCCCGCCGCGTGATCGTGGCGGTATTCGAGCCGGAAGGAGGCTCGCTCGTGCGGGCGGAAGTCCGCCGTCGCCGTGCCGGACGCGACCCAGGAGACCGGCCAGAAGAGGGGCGCGGCCGTGCCCTCGGGGCTCTCCGGCACCCGCTCGTGGAACGCGTCCCCGCGCGCCGCGAGGAAGAGCTTGTCCGAGACGCGGAAACGCGCATAAAGCGCGCCCGCGATCCAGGCGCTCGTGCCAAAACGGTTGGGCTCCGTCCCGCCATTGACGTGGGCGATGAACGAGAGCCGGTTCGTCGGGTGGACCGTGGCGTGCACGTCCACGAGGTGCCGCCACGCGCGGCCCTCGGGGGCGCCTCGGGGCCGCTCCACGCCCGTGAAGTAGAGGAACGAGAGCGCGAGCTTTTCCGGCCGCGTGTACGTGACCTGCGCGGCGAGCGATTTCTCCTCGTTGTTGTCGACGACGCTGTTCCAGCCGTTGTAGCAGGCGAGCGTCAAGGCCCAGGCGTCGCTCAGCGGATACGTGACGCGCGCGCCGGTGTGGTAGAACGGAAGCCCGAAAAACAGGTTCGAGCGGGAGAAGTTCCAGCTATCGCGCACGGCCATCGCCTCGGGCCCGATCGGCGAGAGGAAGAGGCCGGCCTGGACGAGGAGCCCGCGCCCGACGTCGAAGCGATACCCGGCGTAGGCTTGCTGGACGTACTTCCAGAGCTCTGCGCCCGTGGCGTTCGTCCCGCTCGCGCCCGCGAGCGCCGGCTCGGCGAGGTAATACGTGCTCGGCGTGTGCCCCACCTGGAGCGTCACGAGGCCCGAGAGCCGCTCTACGTCCCAGGTCGCGGAGAGCGCGACGTTCGAGAGCGTGAACGTATTGTGTCGGTTGTCGAACCCTCGATAGTGCGTGATGCCATTCGAGGGGCGCTCGAAATTCCACTGGTAGAACGCCTCTGCATACCCGCCGAGCTGGAACGTGGCGGGGGGCGGGGCCTCGTCCGCGCGCGCCGCGGGGACGGAGCCGAGGAGCAGAGCCGTCGCGCCGAGGACGGCGCGAGGATCAGGGAGCATGCCGGCGAGCTGCATGCCCCATGTATAGGGCGTTCCGTGTCAGGGGGACGTCAAGGTCCCGCGGCCGCGTATCAAGAAAGTATCAAGATTGCCCGGGTGACGTCGGGGACTGCCGGAATGGGGTTACCCTCGGGCCTCATGACGATCGACCCCTCCCAAGTGCCATCTACGAGCGTGCATGCGCCGTCCGTGGCGCATGCAGCGCACGCGGCTCGCTGGCCGCTCCTCCTCGGCGCGCTCGGCGTCGTGTTCGGCGACATCGGCACGAGCCCCCTCTACGCCATCAAAGAGTGCTTCAGCCCCGCGAGCACGCACCGGGTCGACGCCACGCCGGAGAACGTCCTCGGCGTCCTGTCGCTCGTCTTCTGGTCCCTCTTGATGGTCGTGACGGTCAAGTACCTGACCTTCATCTTGAAGGCCGACAACCAAGGCTCGGGCGGCATCCTCGCGCTGCTCGCGCTCGTCCCCCCGCGCAAGGACGGCAGCGCCATTGCGGGTCCGCTCGTCCTCCTCGTCCTCTTCGGCGCGGCGCTTCTTTATGGGGATGGCGTCATCACGCCTGCCATCTCGGTGCTCTCCGCGATGGAGGGGCTCGAAGTCGCGACGACGTCCCTCAAGCCGGCCGTCGTCCCGCTGACCGTCGTCGTCTTGCTCGCGCTCTTTTTCGTGCAGAAGCGCGGCACCGCGGGCATTGGCAACGTCTTTGGTCCGATCACGCTCGTCTGGTTCGTGACGATCGCGGCGCTCGGCGTCCGCTGGATCTGGATCGAGCCCTCCGTGCTCGCGGCGGTCGACCCGCGGCACGCCGTCGCGTTTTTCCTCGCGCACAAGACCCACGGCTTCTTGCTCCTCGGCGCCGTCGTCCTTTGCATCACCGGCGGCGAGGCGCTTTATGCCGACATGGGGCATTTCGGCCGCGGCCCGATCCGCACGGTCTGGTATGCGGTCGTCTGGCCGGCGTTGCTCCTCAATTACTTCGGCCAGGGCGCGTGCCTCCTCCGCAATCCCTCGGCGTCGGCGAACCCCTTTTATGCCCTCGTCCCCTCCTGGGCCCTCTACCCGACGGTCGCCATCGCCACCGCGGCCACGATCGTCGCCTCGCAGGCGCTCATCTCCGGCGCCTTCTCGCTCACGCAGCAGGCCGTGCAGCTCGGGTACTTCCCGCGCGTGACCATCATCCACACCTCGAAGGAGACCGAAGGCCAGATCTTCATCCCCGAGATCAACCGCGCGCTCTCTGTCGCGTGTGTCTTCCTCGTGCTCTGGTTCCAGAACTCGAGCGCGCTCGCCGCCGCCTACGGCATCGCCGTCACGGGCACGATGGGCATCACGACGGTCGTCTATTTCGTCGTCGTGACGCAGCGCTGGAAATGGCCGCTCTGGAAGGCGCTCCCGCCCGTCCTGCTCTTCCTCAGCATCGACCTCGCGTTCTTCGGCGCGAACGCGGCGAAGTTCTTCCACGGCGGCTGGTTCCCCATCGTGATGGGCGCCGCGATCTACGCCGTGATGACGACCTGGAAGACCGGCCGCCGCATCCTCGGCGAGTCCTTCAAGGCGAACCTCCTCCCGCTCGAATCGTTCCTGCGTGACGTGGAAGAAAAAAAGCCCCACCGCGTGTCGGGCACGGCCGTGTTCATGGCGTCGAACCCGCAGGGCACGCCGCCCGTGCTGCTCCACCATTTCATCCACAACAAGATCCTCCACGAGCAGGTCGTGCTCCTCTCCGTGGTGAACGAGCGTGTCCCGGAGATCACGCCCGACGCGCGTGTCTCCGTGGACGACATGGGCCACGGGTTTTATCGGGTGACGGCGCGGTACGGCTTCATGCAGACGCCCCACGTGCCGAGCGTGCTCGCCGCGTGCAAGGACCACGGCCTCGACGTGGACCTCAAGAACACGAGTTATTACCTCGGCCGCGAGACGCTCCTGCCGACGGGGAGATCACGCATGATGAAGTGGCGCAAGGACCTCTTCGCGTTCATCTCGCGCAATGCCCGCCCGGCGACGGCCTACTTCGGCCTGCCGCCGGGCCGGGTCGTCGAGCTGGGAATGCAGATCGATCTGTGAGGGGCGGGGCGCGGCGCTCGCGAACCCGGGTGGGCTCGCGAGCGCGCGGCGGGGGAGGGGAGGGCGTGATCAGTCGCCGGTCGTCAGCAGGTTGTGCGTGTCGAGGTCGGCCTCATGAATGCCGTAACGACCGCCCGGGATCAGCACCTCGTCGTCGTCGATGATCGGCCTGAGGTTCGAGCTGTTGTACGAGTACATCGCCGGGAAGTAGGCCGTGGAGGTCGGCGTCGTCGGATCGTCCAGGTCCGCCATGAGAACGCCGCCGTACAGGTAGAAGAAGGCGCGGCGCTCGGCGGCGCCGAGCAAGATCGAGTATTGCGGGCGATTCACGTTCGACAGGACCTGGAACGTATCGTTGTTGCCGCTCCTCGGCTTGAGGATGCTGAACAGTTGGGAGTGGCTCGGGTACCACACGAGGTCGTGCGTGACGACGGGCCTGTCGTCGTCGATGAACAGCTCGCGCACGATGCGGTTCGCGAACAGGTGCCGGTTCTCGAGCTCGGCCTTGTTGCTCTTGAGCTTCAGCCTCGAGACGGCGGTCTCGATGTACTGCGAGCCCCAGACCTGATCCCGCGTGAAGATCGTCGAGCCATCCTTCGCGATGATCGTGCCGGGCACGTTGATCCCCGCTTCGAGCTTCGGCTGCGCGGGCTTCTTCAGGTCGAGCTTCTTCAGGAAATATCGGGCATGCGACCGCGTGTCGCCCGCGACCTGCTCCGGCTTCTTGACGGTGATGTAGAGGTCGTCGTCGTGCCCGCTCATCGCGACGAACTCCTCGGCCGGCGCCGGCGTCACGTCGATCGCGGGCAGGATCGTCGGCTGCGAGGGGTTCGACAGGTTCACGAGCTTGACCTGGGCCTTTTGCCGGATGTGCTCCCCTTCATCCCCATACCAGGGGCCGTAGCAGTGTTCATACGCGTCCGCCTGCTCCGGGGAGATCGGCGTGCAGGTCGTCTCCAGGTTCGTGATGACGCATTCGGCGAAGCCGCCGTTGCAGGAAGACGGGCCGCCGTTGACCGTCGTGCAGGTCCGCCTGCCGGCGAGGAAGCAGCCCTGCTCGCCGTCGCAGGCAGAGTAGCTCGTGGGGTACCAGGTGCAGATGTCGAGCGTCACCGGTTCCGTGACCTGGCTCGTCTGGGCGAATCCGAGGGTCTTTTTCCCGACGACGCCCGTGGTGTTGTAATAAGCAGACGCGTCGCTCGACAGCTCCGTCGTGACGAGCTGCCCACGCTCGACCGGGTGCTTCGGGTTCGAGAGGTCCCAGACCTTGATGGTCGTCTCGTAGGTCGGGTAGGCAAGCCACTTGCCGGACACGGCGACGAACAGATCATCCACCTGGTAGTGCTGCGCGTTCGCCGGCACCTCGATCGTCGCCACGGGCGTGCCGGTGTCGACGGGCTGGTTGTTCCGGATGATGTCGACCTTGGCCTTCGCGTTCGGATCGTACCAGTACCAATAACTGTCGTCGTCCGGGCTGCGGAGGCGCGCGCGGTAATTGCCGTAGACCCAGACCTTCGTGTAATCCGGCGCCACGCTGAGCTCGCCGACCTTCTCGGGCGCGTCGAGGTTCGATTGATCCCAGATGCGGAGCTGCGTCTCGGAGAGGTTCGCCCCGTTCGTCGCGTCGAGCTTGAACGTGCGACGGACCGAATCGGGATGGTTCATGATGCCGCGACGCGTGATCGTCGACGCCGAGAACGTGAAGATCTGGACGGCGGACTCGTAGGTCCAGTTGCTCCAGGTATCGTCCGTGTACTTGTAGCCGGCGAAGGGCAGGAGCACGAGGCCCGTCTCGATCTCGCCCGTCGGCGCCGCCACGTTCACCGCGTTGTGGAGCACGCTGAACGCGCGGTGATCCCAGCTCGCCTCGGACCAGTTCCAGCCGTTGTCATCACCTTGCACCTCTTTGCGCGCGAGCAGCGGGTTCGGGTTTTCGAGGTTCGTGATGTCGTAGAGGCTGACGGCGAGCTTGCGGCCGTTCTGATCGTCGACGCCGATGCCGACGAGGCGCGTGTTGTTGAACGCGGGCCGGAAGAAGTCGTTCCAGCCGGAGACGATGAACTCGCTCTTCTCCTCGGCGTGGCCGTTCGCGTCGATCGAGAAGGCGTGGAACGGATCGAAATTGCGGTACGTCACGGCGAACGCCCGATCGTCGAGGAAGACCGCGGCGAAGAGGTTCATGTCCGCGCCGAAGGGCACGGCGTCGACGGGCGTGACGTTGTCGAGGTTCGTCGCGTCGAACGTCTGGAGGTAGCTATGCTGGCCCCAGCCCCATTGCGGGCCCGAGAAGACCCGGAGCTGGTCGTTCCGGTAGTCCATGTGGAATTGCGACCGGATGTAGCCGTTGACGGTCACCTCGTCGCGCTGGACCATCGTGCCGCCGTTGTCGGAGATGTCGATGATCGCGACGTCGCTCTGATGGTTCGACCACCAGTCCCTCTGGCGCGCCACGAGGAGCACCTCGTTGTCCGCGTGGATGGCCGAGACGTAGCCGCCGAGGGGCAACTCGCTCTTCTCCGTCAAGCCCGTCGGGCCGACGTCGAAGCTCTTCACGATGCTGCCCATGACCCATTCCCAGTTGCCCTGGTTGTTGACGAACCAGTCGTAATAACCCGACGCGATGAAGAGCGCGTCCTCGGTCGCGCCGTTTGCATAACGGCTCGTCTGGATGTTGCCCGGCACGGCGTGCTGCGAGAGCACGACGGGCTTCGACGGGTTCGAGATGTCGACGAGCAGGGCGGTGCTGCCCGAGAGTTGCTCGACTTCGAGGCTGTTCGGCTTGCCCTTGAAGCCGTTCCAGCCGTTCATCAAGAGGATCGCGCGGGTCCCGTCGACGTACATTTCGACCGGCACGCCGGCCACCTGGAGCTGGCCGACGACCTTGGGCGTGGTCACGTCACTGACGTCGATCACCTGCAAGCCGCGATACGCGTTGAGGTTCAGGAGGGTGCCATTGTTCATGACACGGTAGATGTCGCCCTCCTCGAGCTCCTGCTCCTCTTCCTCTTCTTCCTCCTCCTCTTCTTCCTCCTCTTCCTCCTCCTCGCCCCATAAGAACCGGTAGGTCGGGGCGTCGGCCGAGAGGAACGAGGTCGTCGCCTTTGCGGCCTCCTTGCTCTCGCCCGTGTTCTCTTCTCCATCCACCGTATTCGTGGCGCATCCCTGCCCAGCCACGAACAGGAGCGCGGTCAAGAGACCCGCCGTTCGTGCCGTGGGACCACGATTCAAAAAGCTGCGCATCGATTCGTTCCCTTCTTCCTTCACACACGATGAAGGAATAAAAGCATTCCTACCTAACCGACGCCTCCGGGAGGGTCAAGGCGCTTACGTGCCACGTTTGCAGGGACCGATGTGCCACGATGTGACACACGCGGCTTTGGGCCCTGCGTTCATCTCGAAATTCCCCGGCGGTTCGTGCAGGTGTGAAAGAAAAAATCATCTCGGCGGGGTTGCGACGAGTTCGTGCTTCCTGTGCGTCGCTCCGGAATCGAGTGCCGTGATGCGACATGCGCGCGCGTGTCCGGAGGGCCGCTGCGGCCCGCGCGCGAGGGGGCGCGTTCCGACTGCGCGGTCGTCCTTGCATCGGCGCGAAGGCGGCCGGGACACGTGCACGGCGTGGGATGCATCGGCGCGAAGGCGGCCGGGACACGTGCACGGCGTGGGATGCATCGGCGCAACGGGGGGTGGGACGGTGGGATCCGTGCGCTTGCGTCGATGCAAAGGCCGGCTGGACCCTGTCACGGCGATATTTGCGCGTGCGCAAGGGCTCCCGCGCCGCGGGCGCGACGTCCCTCGCGCACGTGCAAGGCACGTGGTGCAGATCGTTTGGCGTGTCTTGCGCGCGTGCAACACCCACCGAGCGACTGCCACCGGGCGCGTTGCGCGCGTGCACGGCGCGCCGCGCACCTGGCGGAAGGGTTGCCGCGTGCGCGTCCGCTTCTCCCTCCGGCCGTCCTCTGCGTTGACGCGCCTGGGCCGGGGACGCATTGAAGATGTGGGGGGCGCAGCCGCGACTGCGCCGGAAGGGGGAATCATGCCGTTCATCAGGTCCATGACGTTCGCATTTGCGCTGGCGACCAGCAGTCTCCTCGGGATGCCGCCCGCGCCGGCGCAGGCCAACATCGTCATCCCCCTGAGCTCCCAGCTCCTCGGCGCCGAGTTCGATACCCGTGCCAGGCCCGGCCGGGAGGGCGCTCCAATTCTCACACTTCATTCCCTCAGCCCGCTGCTGCGAGCGCGCCTCGTGGGAGGTGGGACCTACATCGCCGAGGCGGGCGACATCATCACCTCCGTCAACGACCGTCGGGTCCTGAACGAGGCCGGGCTCGCCGCGAGGTTGCGCGGCATGTCGAGCGGCGACGAGGTGAAGCTGGGGATCGTGGACGTCCGCACGGGCAGGACCGTGCACGTATGGGTGAAGCTCGATTAGCAAGACGCTGCCGCCCCGCCCTCGCCCGCACCCGCGCCCGCTTGCCGCTTCCGCTCCCGTCCCCCCTCGACTACCTTCCCGCCCGATGCAGCCGCTCCCCCCTGACGCCCTCCGCGAGGCCCTCTTCGACGCTGTCGACGAAGGCGACCTCGACCGCCTTTCCTCCCTCTGCGAGGCGCACGAGCAAGCCATCTGCGACGCCTTCCCCGGCTGGCGCACCGTCCCCGAGCCGTTCCGCGAGGGCCCGCGGCTGCGCTGGTACATCCAGGGCATGACCTCCGTCGCGCAGCACATGGCCGCGATGCGAGGTCGGCCCGAGCTCTTCGCGGCCCTCACCACCGTCCCCGAGGGCACCCAGGCCCTCCTCCGGCGCCTCGAACAGACCCTCGCCGACATTGACGCCCTCGCCGCGGAGGGCCGGTATGCCGAGGCCGAGACCATGGCCCGCGCCGCGCTCGCCGAGGCCGAGGGCTCCAAGGGCGGCCATCAGGCCATGCTCGTCGGCCGCCTCGGCGAATGCCTCTTCCACACCGGCCGCGTCGCCGAGGCCCGCGCGCCTTTCGAGCAGACCCTCACCCTTTGTGAAGAGTCGGGCGACGACCAGGGCGCCCTCGCCGCCCTCTTCTCCCTCTTCGAGGTCCACCGGTACCTCGGCGAGACGGCCGAGGCCGCCGCCAGGGCCGAGCGAATCGCCTCCGTCCTCGATCGACTCGGCGACGCCGACGAGGCCCGCGCCTTCCGCCGCCGCGCCGATCGTATCCGGGCCGGCGAGCCCCGGTGCCGCGTCGTCGCCCTCGTCGACGGCAAGCCCGCCGAGATCGACGAGCTCGGCGGCCTCCAGGGCTCCGTCCAGTTCATCTATGAGCGCAATCGGCCCGAGCTCCGCGCCTCGTCCATTGCCACCGAGGAGGGCGAGCGCCTCGGCGCGGCCGGTGAGTTCGTCCGGGCGCTCGAAGCCTTCCGCCGCGGCGCCGTCGCTGATCGGCATGCCCCTTCGCCCGTCTACCAGGCCGGCGTCACGTGCCTCTTCATGGGCCGCGCCGCCGAGGCCGCGGAGCTCTTCCGCAAAACGGAAGAGCTCGCCCCAGGCTGGTTCCGCTGCCGCGCCTACCGCCTCCTCGCCGAACGGATCGCCGCAGGCGCCCTCGAACCGGCCGTCTTCGCCCTCGTCTCCGACTTCGACCGCCCCGACCTCGACCCGGCGGAAAAAGCCCGACGCGCCCGGGAGGCCCTCGCGAAGGCCGACCTCGGCTTGCTCCACGTCGGACTCGGCGACGCCCTCGCGGCCCAGCGAAAACCGCTCGAAGCGCGCGCCGCCTACCGCCGTGGCCTCGACGTCGCCGAGGAGCCCGACGTCCGCACCCAGCTCCTCGTCAAGCTCGGCAACCTCGTCGACGACCCCGCCGAGCGCATGCGCCTCTACCAGGACGCCGTCGTCCTCGACGGAAACCTCCTCTTCGCCGCCGTCGCCCGCCTCTCGCTCGCGTCGCTTCCTTCTGCCTGACCGCTGAAAGATCCCGCCCTCGAAGCGCGTTTGTCGTTCGTTCGACACTCGGGGCTTCGGGTCGCCTTCGGCGCCCTTCGCCCCGAACCCCACGGTCGCGGACGTCGGAACTTCTCGCAAAACTTTTTTCGCCGGCCGCTGTCACAGAAGAACCGCCCGCCCCGATACCCGGGTTGAACCGCTCGTCGCACCAGGAGGAGGTTTCGATGCTCACCATCAAGGGTCTCGCCGTTCGTCTCGCCCTCGGTCTCGCTGCCCTCGCCGCCATTCCGGCCGTCTCGAACGACGCGGCGGCGTGTGGCGACGTCTTCATCCCCGAGATCGACCACCGCATTCAGGGCCTCGCGAGCGCCGAGAAGACCATGCGTGACGGCAAGATCGTGGCCTCGGCCCAGTCGATCGTGCGCATGTTCCCCGAGATCCGCAGCATCAACCCGGGCAAGGACGGCATGCTCCAGCGCGCCCAGCGCACCCTCGCGGTCGCCCTCGTCCGCACCGACGGCGGCATCGACCTCGACCCGACCTGGCGGGGCAAGACGACCGAGCAGCGCGCCAAGAACGTCGCCTGGGCCGTCGCGGCCCTCGAGCGGCTGCGCGAGCAGCGCAAGAACGATCCTTCCGTCGACACGGATCTCGGCGAGGCGCTCGCCAAGGTCGAGGGCCGCAAGGACGAGGCGCGCAGCTTGCTTCAGGGCCTCGCGGACCGCGACCTCATGGCCAGCCCGCAGGGCTACGCGGCTCTCGGCCGCCTCCAGCACGAGGCCGGCAACACGACCGCCCGCGACGCCGCCGTCCAGCGCTGCAACACGATGGCCAAGGACAGCTCCGTCTGCCAGGTGCCCACGAACTCGGGGGGCCAGAGCTAGCAGGCTGTCGATAAACTTGCTGCGCGCCCTGGATCGTCGGTCGTCGTCCTCGGAATACTCTCGTATTCCTGCGTCCTCCTCCCTAGCTCCAGGGCGCTCGCGGCGTTTCTCGACAACCTGCTGGTTTGTTTGAAAGGATTTCCTCCGTGCCCCGCGCGCTCGTCCTTGTCAGTCTAGTCCTCCTCCTTCTCGGCTGTCGCAAGGACGAGCGCGCGGAGGCACCTCCTGCCGCTCCCTCCGCGCGTTCGAGCTCCACGACCCTCGCGGCGTCCGCCCCGAGCCCCGAGCCGCCGCTTGGCGACGCCGAAAAAGGGAAAACCCTCGTCGCCAAGTTCCAGTGCAACCGCTGCCACGAGGGCACCGGCTTCGAAAAACCCGCGCTCGACCAGGATTGCGTCCGCTGCCACCAGGAGATTCACGCCGGCACGTACCAGGCCTCGGCGACCTCGCTCGCGAAGTGGCAAAAGAGCATCGTCCATTTCCGCGAGACGCCGTCGCTCGCCAACATCGGCGGCCGATTGCGCCGCGGCTTCCTCGAAAAATTCCTCCTCGAACCACACGACGTCCGCCCGCACCTCGACACGACGATGCCGCGCCTCGTGATCACCCCGGAGGAGGCGCGTGACGTCGCCGCGTGGCTCACGTCCTCGGCGACGCCGGCCCCGGCGGTCGCGCTCGAAGGCGCGAACGTCGAAAAGGGAAGCGCGCTCTTCGAGGCGAAGGGCTGCCGCCAGTGCCACGAATACACCGGCGCCCCGCGCGCGGCGCTCCCGGCGGGCGTGGCCGATCTCGAAGGCAAGGGCGAGCGTATGGCCCGCGCGCTCGCGCCGGATCTGCGGTACGTCCGGGAGCGCATGGCCCCGGGCGAGCTCGTCCGCTGGCTCGACGACCCGAAGGCGCAGAAGCCCGACACGCTCATGCCAAAGACGCCGCTCACGCCCGAGGAGCAGCGCGACCTTTCCGCCTTCCTTTTGCGCGCCGATCTCGCGCCCAAGGTGGCCAAGATCATCCCGCCGCGCCTGCCCGTGCTCGACCGCAAGGTGACGTACGAGGAGGTCAGCCGCCGCGTCTTCCGCAACACCTGCTGGCATTGCCACGCCGAACCGGATTACGCGATCGGCGACGGCGGGCCTGGCAATACGGGTGGCTTTGGCTATCGGCCCCGCGGCCTGAACCTCGCCGAGTACGAGGGCATCCAGGCGGGGTACGTCGACGACAAGGGCGAACGCCGCAGCATCTTTTCGCCGATGCCCGACGGCACGCCGCGCCTCGTGTACGCCATGCTCGCCCGGTACCGCGAAGAGGCGGGACAAACCGATCCGGTCGTCCGCGGAATGCCGCTCGCGCTCCCGCCCGTCACGCCCGAGGACATCCAGCTCGTCGAGACCTGGATCGCGCAGGGCCGGCCGCAATAACCCCCGAATCCAAGGTCGTCCGCCCGTGCTCCCCGCGCACGGACGGACGGGCGCCACGCTTGCATGGGGCCGACGCGGAGCCGTGGGCTCTAGGGAGGGGTTCATCCATGCAGTGGCGGCATTTCATCACGATCGGATTCGTGGGGCTCCTCCTCTCCTGCGCGTCCGAGGACATGGGAACCGGAGACCCCGGAGAGGCGCCCATGCCGCTCGACCCGCGGGTCGTGATCGGGCTGCGATTCGCCCCCGTGCCGCTGAACCTGGAGAGCGCGGATCGGGCCCTCGTCGGGCTCGGGAGTTATTTCGTCAACGCCGCGTCCGGGTGTATCGATTGTCATAGCTGCCCGACCTATCGCCCCGGCGAGTCCCCGTTCACCGGCGGGCGTGGCCGCCTCTCGGCTGCGACGTACCTCGCGGGCGGCGTGCCTTTCGGGCAGAACCTGAAGGCGCCGAGCCTCGCGCCCGACGCGAAAGGCTTGCCCGGCGGGCTCACGCGCGAGCAATTCATGTCGGTCATGCGCACGGGGAAGGATCCCAAGGACCCGAATCGAACGCTCCAGGTCATGCCCTGGGCCCTTTACCGGATCATGGCCGACGAGGACCTCCTCGCCATGTACGAATACCTGCGCGCCATTCCGCCCGCGCAGCCGGGCGCGTGCACCGGCCCGGGGCAATAAACGTCAGCCCGGCGTGTGCTCCAGAAGCTCGATGCGATTGCCGAAGGGATCCTCCACGAAGACCCGCGTGATGCCGTCGATCGGCGGGCCGTCGGCGACCGTCACGCCCGCGGCCCGCAGGCCCTCGACGAGCGCGGCGAGCCCCTCCACGCGTAGGCCCGGGTGCGCCTTGCGCGCCGGCTGAAACTCCGCCTCCACCCCGAGGTGGATCTTCACGGCGCCCGCCTCGAACCACGCGCCGCCGCGCTTGGCCATGTCCGCCGGCTTCGGCACCTCCGCGAGCCCGAGGAGTTTTCCGTAAAACACGCGCGCCTCGTCCTCGCGCCCCGCGGGCATGGCGAGCTGCACGTGATCGATGGCTACGATGGGCATGAAAGGGTCCCTCCCTCGTCCTTAGCTTGGATTCGGCTCCCCGAGGTGCCGCGGAAATTCCTTCACCGTGAGGAGATGCCGCGCCACCGACATCGGATCCGTCGGCAGCCTGCAAAAGTATCGCATCGAGGTCCGCAGCGATCCGAACGTGCGCTCGCGATCCTCCCAGTGGGCGCTCCCTTCTACGTTCGCGCGCAGGGGAGGGGGCGCGGCCGGGTCCTTGCGAAAGACGCGCACGTACGCGAGCAGCCGCCCGTGGTATTCGGGCTCCTCCACGATGGCCGCGATCGCCTCGCCCCGCGGGTGCGTCCCCGCGATCATCGATTCGACCTGCCGTTCGAGCTCCGCGAGCCCGTCGTCCCACATCGTGAGCAGCTCCAGGTCGTAGCGCGGATTCGCGTGCACGACCTGCATCAGGTGGCCAATCACGTTGTCCCGGGTGCTGAAGAACCCGACCGGATCGGCGAGCGAGGCTGGCTCTTCGAGGAAACGCAGGATCTGGTGGAACGTGTAATCGATCCCGAGGGTCTCGTAATACTCGGACGACGCGGGCGAGATCCAGAACCGCAGCATGTCGATCGAGCCCACGACGAGCTGGATCCGCGTCGGCGCCGCGTCGAGGACCCCCGCTTGAAGGAGGCGCGCGAGCCGCGCGTCGAGCTCGCGCCCATCGCCGTATCCCGCCAGCATCCTCCCAAACCGGGCCATTTTCCCGGCCAGCGCCGCCGGGCTCCCCGCCGCGCGTGCGAGGAGCTGGAGGGACGAGTCCGTGCGTCGCGGCGTCACGAGTGCCTCAGAACCGCGCGAATCGCCGGAGCCGGAAGTACACCGGCGTCGGGCTGTTCTCGTCCTTCAGCTTCTCCGGCCCCTCCATCAAGGGCACGTACATCACGCGCCGCTGGCTCGCGTCCCCCGTCGCGCTCGCCTCCGCGACCCGATGCCAGATGCGGCCGTCGTGGATCGTCAGATCCCCCGCCTCGGCCACGAGCGCATACTCGGCCGGATCCGCGTCCGTATCCATGAAATGCGCCTTCCGCGTCAGCATCGGCCAGAGCCCTTGCTGGTGCGAGAACGGAATCAGCCGCACGCCGCCCTTCTCGATGGGCGAATCGTCCAGATAAAACCCGACGTTCAGGTACCGCCGCGGCATCTCGAAATAGAAGAGATCCCGCAAGCTGTCCGTGTGCCAGCCGAGCCGCTTGTAGCTCGACCCCTCCTCGCGGCGGTAATGGTTGATGACGAGCCCATCCCGCTCCCGCTCGCCGATCCGATACCCGGGCCCCGCGATCTCCAGGATCGCCTTGAAGCGAGGATCCTGCAGGAACGCGTGCAGCCGCTCGCCGAAGGTCGACGAGAAGCACATGCGCTGCACGAAGCCGCGGCCGTCCTTGCGCTTGCCGAGGATGAGCGGCACGCCGTTGATGACCGTCCGCCCCTCGGCGACGAGGCGCGCGTCGATGGCCTCGACCTCCTCGACGAGCTTCGCGACCTCGGCGCGCGGCAGGAAGCTCTTGAAGCGGATGAACCCGAACGTATCGAGGAACTCGATCTGCTCCGGCGTCAGCCGCTCGCCGAGCTCGAAGCGCGGCATCTCGATGCAGCGGTTCATCGGCGGCAGCGCGGCCGCGCTCGTCGGTTTCGCCGGTGCCTCGGGAGCCTCGAAGGTCGTCGTGGTCATGGTCTTGGCTTTTTACCAAATTTCCGCCGCGAAGCCGCCCGCTCCCGTGTCACGAATCGGCCACCGTCCGGTTCGATGCTCTACGGCGCCGGCGGCGGATCCGGGATGTCCGGCGGCGCCTCGTCCGCAGCGACGATCCGACCGACGATGTTCCCTTCGCCCTTGCCGCTCGCGGACGTGCCGAGGAGCACCGTGTCCGCCGCCAGCGTGCCCGTGCCGCGCAGCACGCCGTCCGCGCCCGGGGCGAACTCGGCCGTGAGCGTCACGTTGCGCAGCGTGACCGGCGGGATCTGCACGACGATGTCCGTCGGCGCCGTGGCGAACACGGCCTTGCCACCGGGCTGGTCCACGGCGCAGCCCTCGATCGTGAACGAGTATCCGGTCGGCGGCGTGCCATACGGCACGTAATCCGAGTGCTCGTCCACCGTGCCCGCGCGCTCGGATTGCGCGACGCACTGGGGCATGGGCAGGAGCCGGCAGACTTCGCCGGTCGCGCACGACATCGGACACACCTGGGTCTTGTCGCGATCGGCGTTCGTGGCCTGCCCGCGCACGCGCCCCGTCTCCGGATCGACGTAAAACGCAGCCCAGAGCTGGACCTGCGTCTGGAGCGGCTTCTCGATGTCCGCGAGCAGGAAGTACTTCCCGGTCGGGAAGACCGTCGAGGGTTTGTCGCACTCGAGCTTGAACGTGTAGCCGAAGAGCAGGCGCTTGCGGGTCTTCGTGACGTGGCCTTCGACATCCGCGAGGCCCGCCTCGATCACGAGCGCGAGCTTCGGGCCCACGGGCAGCGGCGCGCCCGGCTTGATCACGAGCGTCGCGTTGCCGTCCACGAGCTCGGCCGTGCCGCCCTCCGTGAGGCTCGTCGTGAACGAGAAGAAGACCGCGGGCGTGCTCTCGGGATCGTCGTCCTCGTCGAAGAGGTTGCCCTCGACGTCGGTCTCCAGGCGAAGGATCGAGACATGGAGCGTCGTGGGATCCACGGGCTCGGAGAAGGCGAGGACGATCGGCGCCGACGCGTCTTCGAGCACGCCGTCCTCAGCGCCGACGATACGCGGCTGCGGGGGGCCATCGTAGAGCTCGCAACCGGCGCCGACCGGGGCCGCGAGGGAGAGCAAGAGGAGCGAAAGAGGAAGACGTCGCATGTCCGTGCTCCGCGAGACCTAGAAGAAGAAGGTGGTGCGGCCCTGGACGAGGACGCTGCGCACGGCGTAGCCGTCCTCGTTTCGCAGAGCGTCGCCGGGGAAGAGCACCGCGCCCTCGAGGTCGAAGAGGAAGTGATCGAGGTAGCGATACGAGATGCGCCCGTCGAGCTCGGTGCCCCAGTACTGACCGGGCTTGCCGCCGGCGAAGTTCACGAGGTCGTCCTCGATCGTGAGGCCGTCGCGGGCGAGGAGGGAGTTGACCGGATCGACGACGGGCTCGGCCGCGAACGCGAAGAGCACGCCGCCGCGCAGCGTGAGGCCGCGGACGGGGCGGATGTCGAACTGCGGGAAGATCGCGAGCGCGTTCGTGAAGGCGCCGCGGTTGTAGACCGAGTCCGAGGGAAAACTCGGGGCGCCGAGGCGGTTCAAGAGCTCGGTGCCCGCGGCCGCGACGCGCGCGGTCTGGAACGCGACGACGTGCTCGAAGAGCAAGAGGCCCACGTTCGCGTCCTCGGCGAAGACGAACTGCGTGAGCGGCGTGCGGTTGTTCGGATCGGCGTCACCCGAGGCGTAATCGAACTCGAGGTACGCGGTGTAGAGGGGCCGGTCGTAGCGCACGACGGCGCGCGCGCCGCCTTGCAGGATGCGCTGATCGACGACGGGATCGTTCGAGATGTAGCTGTTCGCCTGGGCGATCTCGCGGGTCGAACCGACGTTCATCGCGGCCTCGGCGGTGACGTGGAAGTCGCCGAAGCGGGACGTCGCCTTCAGGCCGAAGCTGTTGATGCGGGAGCTGTTCGCGTCGTCCCAGCGATGCACGTAGTAGCCGCCGACGAAGACGTCGCGGGCGGGGCCGAGCTTCGGCGCGAGGAAACGCACGGCCACGTCGACCTGCTGCACGTCGTCGGCGAAGAGCTGCACGCTGTCGGTGACCCACCGATCGTAGGCGAGGGCGAGGATGACACCGCGGTTCTCCGAGGTGTCGCGCTCCTCCTTGGGCTTGAAGGCTTCGAGCGGCTTCGTCGCGAAGAGGACACGGTCGACGAGGTTGCCCTGCCGGCTGAAGCCGAAGCGGTTCGTCCGTCCGTCGCCGTCCGCGGCCTGGATGCCGGTGCCGTTGTTCGCGGACTGGCGGCCCACGCGGAGCAAGCCGATCGGGAGCACGACGTCGCCGTAGGCCTTGCGGAACCGGACCTGCTCCTGCGAGCAGAGCGTGTAGCCGTAGTCGTCGGCGTTCAAAGGGTCGGTGCCGCGCAGGCCCACGCAGGGCGTGGTGACGTTGGGGCTGCGCGCGTTGATGTTCGTCCCGAAGTTCGGCTTGGGGCCGGAGGCGAGCGTGCCGTTGTCGCCCCAGAGCACGCCGTCGAGCATGTCGGCCGAGGCGTAGAGGCGCACCTTGTCGAGGTAGTCGACGCCGATGTCGAGGCGCAGGCGGTGCTCGATCCAGCTCACGCGCCGGTTCGACTCGCTGTTCACCGCGATCGGGTTCACGTAGAGCAAGTTCGCGCGGTACTCGGCGCCGGCGCGGAAGCCGAACTTGTCGAGCGCATACCGCGTCCCCTGGCCCTTCGGATCCGGATCCGACCACGCCTCCGTTTGCGCGTGCGCGTCGCCCGTACAGAGCACGAGCGAGAGGGCGAGGGCCGAAGGGAGGGAGGCGAGGAGGGCAGCGGGCGTTCGCATGGCGCGGGGGGATCCGCACGGTATCCGCACTCGGCCCGCACGCGCAACGGCTTGCCGCATCCGTCAGGGGCAGCGCATCGCGCCTTCGAGCTTGCCGGTCTTCGCGCGGTAGACGAGGCCCGACTCGGCCGCGATGCGTCGCTTCGGATCGAGGCAATACACGGCAAAATCGACCGTGGCGTCGCCGGTCTCCGGATCGAAGTCGAGCGAGGTCTGCGAGCCCGTGAGGTCGATATTTTTACCGCCGCGCAGGACCCTGATCGCCGAGTAAATCCCGCCCTGGCCGACCTCGACCGGCTCGCCCGGGGGCACGAGGCGGCGCACGGCGCGCGCGAGGCCGCGGCCCGTGATCGGCTCGTCGCCGAGCGCGAGCGCGGCGTACGCGACGGCGTAAAACGCGTCGTACGGGGCGCTCGTCGAGTCGTACGGCGTGACCTTGTCCGGGAAGATCTCGTTGTGGTGCACGACGAACTTCGCGAGCGCGGGGTTCATCGCGGCGTCGACGCTGAGCAGCCGGCGCGAGGCGTCGGGGCGCTCGGCGACGAGCTTGAGGAAGTCGTCGGACCCGAGCGAGCCCGAGAGGACGTAATGCGGCCGGAAGAAGCGGTTCTTCGGCCAGCGCCGTTCGAGCTCGACGAGGAACTGCGCGCCCGCGCCGGCCTCGAAGACGACGTGCGGCGCAAACGCGCCGATCGACGTGATCAAGCTCGCGACGGCGTCCCCGGTCTGCGAACCGGCGAGCTCGTCCTTCACCACGAACTGGCGCAAGTCGTCGCCGTTCTCGGCGGCGCTCTTGCCGTTCCAGCGCAACACCGAGAGGAGCTGGTCCGCGTGGCTCACGCCGGACGCATTGTCCACGCGGACGATGGCCACGCGCAGCGGCTCGCCGGGGCGGAGGATCCCGGGGCGCCTGCGAATCTCCGGTTCGAGCACATGTTCGAGGAACGCGGCCTTCGCGCCCGTCGACATGGTCGCGCTCGAGGTCACGCGCAAGACGAGGCGCGGATCGTCCGGCGCATGCGCGATGTCCGTGAGCATGGAGGCGGTGTTCGAGGCGAGCGCGAGCACGCCCTTCGGCAGGAAGTACGCCTGCGCGAGGTCGAGGACCTCCTTGCTGCGCGCAAAGCCGAGGACCGCAGGGACACCGACGTCGTCGACGAGGTGCGACGCCGCGCGCTCGGCCGCCTCGGTGTCATCGCAGAGGACGATCCCGATCGGGCGAGGCTTGCCCGCGCCGCTCGCAGGCGGCAAGCCGCCCGTGAGGCCCGCAAAATCACGGCGGGCGAGGTCCACGGCGCGCGCCGCTTGCCGGCCGTACGTCGTGCCCTTCTTCTCGTCGTGCGGGTACATCGCGCCGATCCAGATCGTGCCGTCGTTCTCAACGTCGCCCGCCTCGGCGAGGACGCGGCACTGATCGGTCTCGAGCGTGACGCAGGCCCCGCGATCCTTGCGGCAGATGGCATGCTTGTCCCCGCCCGGGGGCATGCAGTCGGCGTTCGTGACGCAGGCACTCCGCGGCGTCGGAGGCGGCGGGGCCTCGGTCGGCGCGGTGCGGCTGGCCCGCGCGACGAAGAGGACGACGAGCGTGGCGATCATGCCGAACCCCGCCGACATCATGAGCAGGGCCCGCGCCCGGGAAGGGCGCTCCTCGGTGGGGCTCGACGAGAGAGGCTCGCTGATCGTGTTCTGCGGCGCGCCGTCCACAGGCGCAGCGGCCGGCGCGAGCGAGGGCGGGCGCGGCGTGCCCTCCTGTCCAGGAGGCACATCGAGCACCGTCTCGACGAGCTCGGCCCGCGGTCGCGAAGCGACGATGCGCCCCGAAGCAGGCTGAAGCGAGATACGCCCCGACGACGAAGGCGCAAACGCGAGGGAACTGCCGCTGTTGCGAGGGACGACAGAGAGGGGCTCGCCATACACCGCGATGTGAGCCGAGCCGATCGCATCCCGCATCTCGCGCGCATCCTCGAACCTGTCATGGCGCGAGTAAGCAAGGGCCTGGTCGATGACGCGGGCCACATCGCGCGGAGCCTCGGGCGCGACATCCATGAGGCGCGGCGCAGGCTTGGTCGCCGTGCTCGTGAGGAGCTCCGTCGCGCGGCTCGCATCATGCACGAGCCTGCCCGTGAGGAGCGTGAACATGGTCGCGCCCGCAGCCCAGAGGTCGGTGCGCGCATCGATGGCGCCCCGATCCCCAAGCGCCTGTTCAGGCGGCATGTACGCAGGGGTGCCCGCGACGCCGCCGGGCCCGCCCTCCTCATCGGCGACGACCCGCGCGATGCCAAAGTCGAGGATCTTGAGGGTGCCGTCCGACGTGACGAACACGTTCTCCGGCTTGATGTCGCGATGCACGATGCCCTTGTCATGAGCCGCCGCAAGCGCATCGCAGAGCGCATGCCCGATGACGAGGACCTCACGGCAAGCAATCTTGCCGCCCGCGCGTCTACGCCGCTGGTCGAGGGTCTCACCCTCGAGCAACTCCATCACGAGGAAAGGGCACCCATCATCCGAGACGTCGTCATCAAGGACGCGCACAGCCCCCGGGTGCTCGATCGAGTTCGCGACGTACCCTTCACGAACGAAGCGATCCCGCTGGGTAACGCTGGCCGAGAGCTCCGGGTGAAGGATCTTGACCGCCACCCGATGGCCGTTGCGATGAACCGCGAGGTACACCGTCGCCATCCCACCCACACCAAGCACACGCTCGATGCGATACTTCTCCCGGAGCGTTCTGCCGACACGACGTTCGGCGTGCTCTCGGGCGGAAGGCGGGGGCATGGCGGAAAGGAGGATACCCGATCAGGGAATTTCCGGAACGGGAGGTTCGCCGCGATGCGCTACGTCGGTCCCGGCAAGCGGTTCTCCGCCTCACCAGGTCGTCGCGCCGGGGCGCTGCCCCGGACCCCGCGGGGGCTGTCCGCCCCTCGACCCGGACCAGGCACGGCCTGGACCGAGGGGAAGAACTGCGCGATGCGCAGTTCTTCCCACGAGCCGGTGGCAAGACCACGGGGGGGGTTTCAAGCCGGCGACGGTGACGCTGCCCGTTGAACCTGCAGCGTCGTCGCGGTGGTTGGCAGGATCGTGGAGGGTCTTGACCCTGGCTGTTCGATGAACTGCGCGGAGCGCAGTTCATCGACCCCGGTCCAGGCCGTGCCTGGTCCGGGTCCAGGGGTGGACAACCCCTGGTGGGGTCTGGGGCAAAGCCCCAGCGCGACGCCCATCAAGCGAGCTCGAGCAGGGTGTCCACGACCATCCATTTCGTGCCGCTGCCGCCTGGTTTGCCGCGCTGGCATTTTGCGCTTGGGACCATGCGCCGCAGACAGGAGACGATGCTTTGGGCGATGGGCTCGACGACGGCGCCGATCATTTCCTGGGGGAGTTCGACGCGGATCAAGTGAATGCCGCTGCCGCGGTTCTGGTGGGCCACCTTGGTTCCGGCGATTTGGCGTTCGAGCTCGGGGAGACGTTGCAGCTCGTCGTAGATGCGGTCCGTGACGGCTGTGTGCTCCCTGGGTTCGGGGGTGGGGGTGCTTCCGCGGAGCAGGTCGATGAGCGCCTCGCGGACTGTCATTCGGGCTTTGCCGAGGTACTTCATCACGAGCTCGATGAGCTCGCCCCTTGCGATCACGCGAATGTCGATGCCGAGTCGGCCTTCGAGGGCGGCGCACTTTTCCTCGAATCCGTTGCTCGTCACCTCGGCGGTCGTCACGATCACGCCTGCGTCGATCTTGTGCAGCTCCTTGGCTTGCTCGATTTGACTGAGCGTGCGCTCGTCGTCGTGGAGCCCGTCGTTTTGCTTGATCTGGACGGCGACTTTGTATTCGAGGCCCAGCGGATCGCGCGTGTAGACGATGAGATCCGTGCCCCTCTCGCCGGCGCCGCCCCAATGCTCGACGCGCCCGCCCTCGTAGATGCACATGAACAGGTGATGCACGAGGTGCGCGAGCTCGTTGCCCTTGTACTTCGTCAGGATGTGCTTCCACGCCGCGTCGCGGACCGCCGTGAAGAACCCTTCGGCTTTTTGCGTCTCCGGGTCCGGCGTCCACGTATCCTTGCCGGACTCGATCGCGTGGACGAGCGCCTCCACCGTGGAGCCGAGCGCGTCGATCGACCACATCCTCGATGGGTTCCGCATCGTCGCGCGTAGCTCTGCGTCGACGTGCGTGTTCTCCGCCTCCACGCTGGCGACCTTCCCGGCGGGCGTGCGGATGGGGTCCACGGCGATGATATGGCCGTAATCGGGGCCCTCCCGCCCGGGCGCCACGATGGGCGCGTACTCGTATGCGCCCTTCACGCGTGCGAGGGCCCATCGGCCTTGATCGAGCAGGTTTGGCAGGATGAGCACGTTGCCTGGCTTCAGGCCGTCGGGCTCGGTGTCGAGCAGGCGCCGGTTTCGCCAGACGCTCGCTTCCTCCTCGGTCAGCTTTTTTCCTGCGCGCACCTGGTCGCGCAGGAGCCGCAGATCGTGCTCGCGTCGCCACCCGAAGCCCTGGCGCAGGCGGCCCTGCTCGAGCTCGCGGGTGAGAAACGCGCGCTGCGTGCGATCGGTGCGAAGGACGAGGTAGCGGCGGGGCATGGGGAGAACCGAGGCTCGGTGAGCGGGATGGGGATCCCGGCGAGCGTCTGCCCTTTGACGTTACCATGCGCGCCGGTGCGGGTGGGACGGCTTGTCACGCGGGATGGGTCCGCCGTCGACCCTCAAGCGCGCGCGGGGGCGCGGTGGTCGCGGAACATACGCGCCACGAACTTCCCCGCGGGCAGCTCTTGCCAGCCGCGCATGTGCGAGGCGGGCTCCTGCGGCAGCGTCTCGATCGGGCAGAGCGGCGCCCCGTACTCCGGCGGGGCCAGGACCACCGCCGCGAGGCTCGCGAACGTGATGTCCGCCATCGTCAGCGCGTCGCCCACGAGGAACGATCGACCGTCCTCGATCCGCTTGCCGACCTCGGCGAACATCGCCTCGATCTTGCGGAGCGAGCGCTCGGCGCCTTCGGGTGTGATGCGCATGGCCCTGCGCATGGCCGGGCGGACGACGGGGAAGAAAAACGGGAGCAGGCGTTTCTCCAGCGCCGGCGCGTTTTGCTTGTTCGAGAGATCAAGCACGAGGTCGCGATCCGGCAGCATGTGGAAGTACATCCATCGCCGGGTGTGCGGCCCGAAATGCTCGTCGAAGTGCTCTTCGAGCGCCTCGATCTCCCGGCGCTCGGCGTCGTTCGTCCCGTAGAGCCGCGCCGCCGGCGCTCTTCGATCGGCCCACTTCGCGATGTCCGTCGAGTCGTTGATCGCGCCCTCGTCCGTGATGAGCGCAGGCACGCTGCGGTGCCCGCCCGCGCGGCGCACGGCGAGCATGTGGAACGCGGGCAGGTGCCCGGACTCGCGGTAGGGGATGCCCGCGTGATCGAGCGTCCACCGAGCCTTCTCGCAGTAGTGGCTGAACGTGATCGTCACGAGCTGGGGGGCTTGCATGGGCGCCTCGTCATGTATCATGCGCCGATGGACAGCTCGCTTATCTTTCGGAGAACACTCGTATACCGCGTCGCGGCCGCGCTCGGCGTCACGCTCGCCGCGCCCGTCGCATTCGTCGGCTGCGGCGCGAAGGTCGTCGTCGACAGCGAGTCCACGGGCGCAGGCGGCACAGGCGGCACGGGCAGCACGAGCTCGACGGGCATCCCCGCGTGCGAGGGCACCGGGACGATCACGCCGTTCCTCGCGTGTTTCCCTTCTTCGGTGGGCGAGTCCTGCCCGTCGACGAACGAGGCCCCCGGCCTCATCGCGAAGAACCTCGACTCCTGCTCCTGTCTGCACTCGGTCGACGCCGGCCCGAAGCCCGATCCGAGCGGCAATGGCTTCTGCTGTTACGACACCACGATCGAGGTCACATGCGCCATCGGCCGGCCGCTCCGCGCCGAGGACGGCCCCGTGGTCGCGCCCGTCGAGGCCACGCGGCGAGGTTGGTCCGAGGAGCCCCTCGCGCCCAACGTCGAAGGACTCTCCGCCGAAGCACGCGAGGTGCTCGCCGAGCGCTGGATCCGAGACGGTCTCTTCGAGCACGCCTCGGTCGCCGCCTTCTCACGCCTCGCCCTCGCGCTGCTCGCACACGGAGCCGACGAATCGCTCGTGCGAGCCGCCCATGAAGCGGCGCTCGACGAGGTGCGGCACGCGCGGCTCTCGCTCTCCCTGGCAGCGGCCTACCGAGGCGCGCCCATCGCACCCCGAGGTTTGCCCGAGGCGCTCTCGCTCCCCCTCGGCGAGGGTCTCACGGAGCTCGCCGTTTCCACCGTGATCGAGGGCGCCGTGGGCGAGACACTCGCAGCCGTGCTCGCAGCCGAGCAAGCCGAGCGCGCTTCCGACCCCGCCGTGCGCCACGTCCTTGCAGGCATCGCAGAGGACGAAGCACGCCACGCAGAACTCGCATTCCGCATCATCTCCTTCACGATCGCCGCAGGCGGGGCCCCCGTGCGCGACGCCGTCGCGCGAGCGTTTCGCGACGCCGCGGGCCGCCTGCCGCCGCCGCCCGCGGAGCCGCAGCTCGCGCCCGCCGTGGCCGCGGCGCATGGCCACGTGCCCCGCGC
>NZ_JARZHI010000082.1:0-42927 GCF_029946465.1 Polyangium sorediatum | reverse complement strand
GCGCGGGTGCGCGGCGCCGTCCCCGTCGCGTCGCAGAGCCAGGAGGCCGCGCGCTCCGCCCGCACGACCGCCGCCGCGGCCCCCGAGAGGCCCGGCGCGAGCGCGACCGCCGCGAGGCCGAGGGCGAGCGCGCCGATCGACGTGTCCGCATCGAGATCGTGTCCGCGGGCGGCGAGCGGGAGGATGAGCCCGGCGAGCGCCGCGAGCGCGAGCGCGCGCCCGAGGACCGCAGGTTCGCCGCGCAGGACGCCGAGCAGGTACGTCGAGGCGAGCGCGCCCAGCGGGGATCGGCCCCAAAACCCGCGGGCCGCCCCGGCCGACACCTCGGGCGCGCGGCGGAAAGCGGCCGGGACGGCCAGGCACGCCGCAACGAGGGCCGCCCCGAACGCGAGCGGCGGGAGGTGTCCAAAGACGGCGAGGCCCACGCCGGCCGCCGCCAGCGCCTCCGGCGCGCCCCACGGCCGCGTGGCGGCGAGCGCGTGCCCCGCGAGGGCCGCGAGCCCGGCCGTGGAGGCCGAGAGGAGGCCCTCGCCGCGCCCGAACAGGAGCATCCACGGCGCCTCGACGACGAGCGCGCACACGCCGCCCGCGAGGTGAAACACGAGGCGCGGCGCGGGCAACCATCGGAGATACGTCGCCGACGAAGGAACGAGCGCCGCGCGCGCGGCGGGCAGGCCGAGCACGAGCCACCCGGCCCAGAGGACGGTCATGAGCGTGGGGGAGGCGCGCATGACGGCGAGCGCCTCGGGCGGGCTCATCCCGTTCGGCCCGAAGAGGACGGTGGCGACGAGGAAGATGCCGAGCAGGAGCGGAGCGGCGAGGGGATAGGCCGCGCGCATCGAGAGGACGACGAGGATCTTCGCGAGAGCGAGGTGTCGCATTCGCACGCCCCTTCCGTGTGCGCGTGGGGGCAGGATACCGGGGAGCGCCGGGCGGGAGAAGCGCGGAGGCTCCGGGGTTCCGTTCGTCCGAGGATGCCGAGGGGGAGAGCGCCGGCCGCGCGGAGAGCGCGGCCGGCTTGGCGAGGTGGGATCAGGGGTTCGTGCAGAGGATCAGGGCCCAGTTCTGGAGCGGGCCGGTGATGGCGCCCGCGTCGTCCACGGCGTTGAGCTTCCAGTTGCCCTGCATGGACGTCCCGACGAGCGACGCGAAGGAGGCCTCGGGCGCGAAGCACCCGGTGTACGGCGGCGAGAAGCTCGTGTTCGTGATCAAGTTGGGGCAGGTCGAGTCGAAGACCGTGTTGATGAGGTCGTCGTTGCTGCTGCCGTTGTCGCTCGTCACGTCGAACGTGGTGTTGCCTGGCGAGATCAACGAGAGGTCCACGTCCGCCATGAAGTCGTGGTCCATGTTGACCAGGATCGCCGCGCGCGCGATCGTCCCCGTGGCGCCGACGTTGATGATGCTCGTGACGCCCGTGGTGTTGTTGTCCGGGATGCTGAGCGGGGTGTCGATCGACCGGTAGACGTGCAGCCTCTGCCCGGCGGCGCACGCGGGGAAGTAGGCCGGCAGCGTGCAGTTGGGATCCGCGGCGTCGATGAACCCGTTGCTGTTGTTGTCGATGCCGTCGTTGCAGAGCGTCTCGAAGGCGACGCACACGCTCGGGCTGCCGGTGCACTTGTACCCGGACTCCACGACGCAGGTCGACGAGCAGCCGTCGCCGCCGACCGTGTTGCCGTCGTCGCACGCGTCGACGCCGTCGACGACGCCGTTGCCGCAGCTCAGCGCGCAGACGCTGGGCGCGCCCGTGCACTTGTAGCCCTGCTCGACGACACAACTCGACGAGCAGCCGTCGCCGCTGTTCGTGTTGCCGTCGTCGCACGTCTCGCTGCCCGTGATCACGCCGTTGCCGCAGAGCGCGGTGAACGTCACCTGGAGCTGGTAGGCGCTGATGGCCGCGTTGTTTTGATATTCCTCCACGCGGACGTAGTACGTGCCCGGGGCGAGCTTGCGCGCCGCCGTGTCGGTCGTCGTCGTCGGATCGATCAGGGAGCAGCTATTGAGGCCGTCGTCGTCGTCCGTCATGATGATCGTCGTGCAGTTCGCCGCCCGGAGCTCGATGACCGTGTCGTTGCCCGTCGTGCAGGTGCCCACCGACGGGACGAAGGTCTCGATCCTCACGTCCGCGACTGCAGGCACGGTGAACGCGTAGTAGTCCTGGTCGCCGGCGGGGCTGATCTTGCCGGTGATCGCGAAGGGCGGCTTGAGCGGGCCGCTCGCGCTCGCGCACGCGGCGTTCGGCTCGGTCTCGACGAGGACGCAGGTGCTCGGCGTGCCGAAGCACACGTAGAACGGCTCGGATTGGCAGGTGGCGTTGCAGCCGTCGCCGGGCGTGTGGTTCCCGTCGTCGCAGGTCTCGGTCGCCACGTTCACGTAGCCGTCGCCGCAGGTCGCCACGATGCAGCCCGGGAGGCAGGCGTCGTCGTCGTTCATGTTGCCGTCGTCGCACGCCTCGGTGCCGGCCGGGATGCCGTCGCCGCAGACCGTCTTGCAGGCGCTCGGCTGGCCGGTGCACACGTACCCGAGCTCGGCCTTGCAGGTCGCGCTGCAGCCGTCGCCGGGGTTCGTGTTGCCGTCGTCGCAGGTCTCGGCGCCCTTCAGGACGCCGTCGCCGCAGTTCGGGGTGCAGGTGTTCGGCGTGCCCGTGCAGGCCCAGCCCACCTCGAGCGCGCACGCGGCGTCGCAGCCGTCGCCGGCCACGGCGTTGCCGTCGTCGCAGGTCTCGGCGCCCGTGAGGATGCCGTCGCCGCAAAGCGAGAGGACGCAGACGTTCCCCGCGCAGATGTTGCTCGTGCAGTCGCCGTTCGCGAGGCACGCCTTGCCGAGGTCGCAGGTCGGGCAGGTGCCGCCGCCGCAATCTGCGTCCGTCTCGGCTCCGTTCTTCACGGTATCCGTGCACGTCGGCACCTGGCAGAGGTTGCCCGTGCAGATGCCGCTCTGGCAATCGGTCGGCTGATTGCAGGCGAGGCCGTCGCCGCAGGGGCTGCAATCCGCGCCGCCGCAGTCGACGGCGGTCTCGGTCCCGTTCTGGACCTGGTCGGTGCAGTTCGAGGGCTGGCAGATGCCCGCCGTGCAGACCGTGCTCGCGCAATCCGAGTTCACCGCGCAAATGAGGCCGGCGGCGCAGGGCGAGCAGTTCGGGCCGCCGCAGTCGACGTCCGTCTCGTTGCGGTTCGTGACCTCGTCCGTGCAGGTCGGGAGGCAAATCGAGCCCGAGCAGGAGTCGCCCACGCAGTCGCTGTCCTGCGCGCAGCCGAGGCCGGGGCCGCAGGCGTTGCACGTCGCGCCGCCGCAATCGACGTCCGTCTCCTCGCCATTCTCGACGGTATCCGTGCACGTGGGCGCCTGGCAGACGCCGGCGTCGCACACGCTGCTCTGGCAATCGGAGACCGCCGCGCAGACGAGGCCGTCGGCGCAGGGGGCGCAGGTGCCGCCGCCGCAGTCGACGTCCGTCTCGGCGCCGTTCTTCACGGTGTCGCCGCACTCGGCGGGGACGCACATGTTGTTCGCGCAGACGTTTTCAGGGCAGTCGGCGGGCGCGAGGCACTCCACGCACGTGCCCGCGCCGTCGCAGAGCTTGCCCTCGTTCGAGGCGCAGGCGGCGCCGGCCGCGAGCGGATTGTTCCCAGGCTGCCCCGCATTGCAGACGTCCTCGGTGCAATCGTTCTGATCGTCGAGGACGTCGGTGTCGTCGTTCTCGAGCGTGAGCTTCCCTTGGCCGTCGCAAATTTCCCGGGCGCAGTCACCGGCCGTCTGCGCGTCGCTCGGGGTGCCCATGGGGGTGAGCTCTTCGCCGCAGACGCCCGCCGTGCAGGTGCGCGTCCGGCAGGCGGTGTCGGCGCCGGGGCAATCCTCGGGCGTCGTGCACGCGCCCATGCCGCCCGTCCCACCCGTCCCACCCGCACCGCCGGTGGACTGGTTGATGTCCGAGCGATCAGGCCGCGAGATAATCTCGCAGCCCGCGGAGGCGCTCATGCACGCCGCGAGGAGCGCGAAGGTCGCCGCGGCGTACCTCTTGATTCCCAAGCTTCTCCATCGACTCATGGGCGACATGCCCTTTCTCCCGATCGGCGCCATGCCGGCGCGAGGGACCACACGGCCCGCAGCCCCCGGGGACGCCGGCCTTTCCGGTTTGCCAACCCGAGACCTCACCACAGGCGAAAAACCCGGTCAAGGGGTAGATCGGCCCGGAAGCACCCTCGGACAGGCGTTTTCGGGGCTATGGCCGGCCTCGCCTTCGGGCGCATGCTCCCGCTTCGCGTCGACTCTGCGGTCTGCCCTACGCAACCCCGCGGTCTCGGTGGGGGAACACGCGCGTCGGATCAAGGCCGCGCGGGGGCGCCGGATTGTTTCTGCTTCAGGTAGAAGAAGTCCCGAGGTGCGGGCTTCGATACATATCCGGTCTTCGTGTATTCGACCTTTTCGATGAGCGTCGAGACGACCGCGGGCGGGGTCGAATGGTCGTACAGGAGGAACCGTGTATACGACCAGTTGATGTCGAGCTCCGCGGCGGACGCGGCGCCGGCCGATTTCATCGCCGCCGCGAGGTCACGCGCCCATACCCACTCGCCGATCGCGAAGAGCAGCGTCGTGCCGTCCTCGTGCAGGCCGATCGCCGTGCGGCGAATCTCGCGATCGCCGCCCTCGGCCGCGCCCCAGAGCCGCGCCGTGTCCTCGGCCGAAAGCCGCGGGTGCAGCGCGCCGCCCTCGATCAGGCAGGGCGGCGTCTGCCGGTAGGACCGGATCTCCGCGGTCAAGGGCGCGAGCGCCGGGAAGCTCGCGATGCGCACGGACCCGTCCCCGAGAAGCGCCACCGTGCAGCCGTCCTCCCGCGGCGCCAGAAAAACGTCGCCGTCGACCATCATCCCCCATTGGCCGTGCTTCGCCATGAACCCGCCATTGAACACCGCAATCAGCGAAGGCAGATCCGCCGCGGGGACGAGGCCGGGACGTCGATCTTTTGACACCCCCGTGGACGTGGGCTCTTCCGTGCCTGCGACGAGGCGCAGATCGACCCGGCGCAGATCGATCGCCACGAGGACGACGGAGGGGTGGGGTTTGATCCGGTGGGGGTGGACCGTGGCGCGCGCGAGCGCGCCGGTCCCGCGCGCGGCGCCCTCCTCGATCCGCGTGAAGACGCCGTCGCCGGGTTTGGCGGTGCGTGCGTGGGGCGGCGGGAACGCGGGGGGTGGAAAAGGAGGACCCGAATTCGTGGGAGCAGGAACCTTTGGTGCAGCAGCGGTCTCCGGAGGGCTCGGTTCCGCAGGCTTCGGCGGCGGCGCCATGACGGGCGGCGCCGCGGGGATCGCCGTGGATCGCGGCGGCGGCGCCGCAGGATCGAGGGGAGGGGGCGTCCCGCCGCACCCGCAGGCGAGGACCGAAAGGAACCACGGGAAGAACCGACGTACCATGCCCGGCCGCCATTAGCACAAGTCGCGCGCCTGGCACCTGAACTGCGAAAGAAAAGAAGCGCGGTGGGAATTTCCAAGCCGCGGTCGACGGAATCTTGCATCATCGTCCGAATACGTGTGGAGGCGCGCGGCGGCCCTCGGAGAGGCCATAACGTTCCGCGCAAATGTGCTTCCCTCTTTCGCGATAACCGAGTACGCCTAGCCCTTGCCCGTCTCTTGCCCACTTCCCTTTCGAGGGGCGAGAGCGTCTCCGTTGGTGGAGGATTCGATGAAGCGCTCCGTTCGTTGTCTCACCATGCTCACGGCGCTGGTCGGGGCTTCCTTCGCGCATGCGAAGGAGCTGCCGAACTTCGATGCTTATTATCGTGCGCAGCCGACGCCCGCCGGCGCACCGCGCGTCTCGCGGTCCCCCATCGGCGGACACGTCACCTCGGTGCATCCGCACTCGGGGGCTCCCACGTTCTTCTGGGCCGCGCGGGATCAGGCCGGCACGCAGGCGCTCGTGGCTTCCACGAAGCCCGACCTGGCCGCGCGCAAGGCGCTCGTCTCCGCGGCCGAGATGCTGAAGGTCCCCGAAGCCGCCATCCAGGCCACGGTGGTGCGTGAAATTCACGATCGCGGCGCGGGCGGCGTCGTCGTGCGCCTCGGCCAGGAGATCGACGGCGTCGAGGTCTTCCGCGGCGGCGCGAACGTCATGCTCGATCGGAGCCACCGCCTCGTGGCGGCCGCGAACAACCTCCACCCGGCCGGGTTTGCGGGGAACAAGCGGGTCCCGCGCACCTTCGTCGTGACCCCCCAGGGCGCCCTCGCCAGCGCGTTCCGGGATTTCCACGGGACCGACCTCGCCGCGGCGAACCTCGTCCCGCGCGGGGAAAAAGGCCGTTACCAGACCTTTGATCTCCTGCCCGCGCAGGGGCACGAGTTTGCCGGCCCTGCGCGCGTGAAAAAGGTGTATTTCCCGCTCCCGGATCGCCTCGTTCCCGCGTACTACCTCGAAATCCGCCCGCGCGAGGTGGGCCAGAAAGACGCGGGCCTTTACGCCTACGTGATCGCGGCCGACGACGGGCGTGTCCTCTCTCGGCAAAACCTTTCTCACGACGCGGTCTTCAATTACAGGGTATGGGCGGAAGCGAACGGCGACAAACGCCCCCTCGACGGCCCGCAGGCCGATTACACGCCGCACCCGACGGGCGAGCCCGACGGCTCCCAGCCCGACTTCATCGCGCCGGTGCTGGTGTCGATGGATGGATTCAACAAGAACCCCCAGGGCACGTTCGATCCGTGGCTGGCCTCCGGGGCGACCTCGACGTCGGGCAACAACGTCGACGCGTACGCCGACCACAACCAGCCGGACGGCTTCAACAATGGCGACACGCGCCCGAGCGTGACGGCGCCCGGCGTGTTCGATCGGACGTACGACGTGAACCTCGCGCCGACGGCGAACCCGAACCAGGTCATGGCCGCCGCCACGCAGCTCTTCTACGTGACGAACTGGCTGCACGATTACTGGTACGACTCGGGCTTCGACGAGGCCGCGGGCAACGCGCAGATGAGCAACTACGGCCGCGGCGGCCAGGAGGGCGATCCGATCCGCGCCGAGGCGCAGGACGACGCGTTCAACAACCAGAGCCGCAACAACGCGAACATGCAGACGCCTGCGGACGGCGAATCGCCGATCATGCAGATGTACCTCTGGTCGGGCGCGAGCGCGCGGAGCCTCACGACGAACCCCGGCGGCAAGAACCACAGCACCGACGTGGCCGAGTTCGGGCAGCAGACGTTCAACACGACCGGCGCCCTCTCGCTCGTCAACGACGAGTCCACGGCCACGACGAACGAGACGCCCGGCACGTTCGGTGATGGCTGCCAGGCCATCAAGAACAACGTGGCCGGAAAGATCGTCCTCATCGATCGCGGCTCCTGCACGTTCAAGCAGAAGGCCGTGAACGCGCAGGCCGCGGGCGCGATCGGCATGATCCTCGCGAACAACATCAACGAGCCGGCCCCGCCGTACATGCCGAACGGGCAGCCGAACGGGGCCGTGACGATCCCGGTCCTGTCCATCACGCTCGCGTCGGCCGCGGCGATCAAGCTGGCCATGGGCAGCGACGTGACGGCCACGATGGTCCGCTCGGCCGCGGGCGTCGAGCGCGATGGGACGATCGACAACCACATCGTCGCGCACGAGTGGGGCCACTACCTGCACAACCGGCTCGCGTACTGCGGCGCCAACATGTGCGGCGGCATGGGCGAGGGCTGGGGCGACACGGTCGCGCTCCACATGGCCCTGCGCGAGGGCGACGACCTCGACGGCGTCTTCGGCATGAGCGTCTACGCCACGGCGTCGCTCGGCGACAGCGGCTACTACGGCATCCGGCGTGTCCCGTACTCGACCGACATGACGAAGAACGGCCTGACCTACCGGCACATCGTGGACAACGAGGCGCTGCCGAGCCACCCGATGGCCGTGGTCCCCGCGCCGAACTCCGAGGTGCACAACGCCGGCGAGGTATGGGCGACGATGATGTTCGAGGCGACGATCGCGCTCCTCAAGCGCAGCCAGGAGCCGGGCGCCCCCTACGACTTCGAAGGGGCTCGCCGGCGCATGGCCGACTACATCGTCACGTCGCTGAAGATGGTCCCGCCGGACGCGACCTATCTCGAGCAGCGCGACGCGATCCTCATGGCCGCATCCTCGGTCGACCTGAAGGACATGGAGGTCCTCGCCAAGGCGTTCGCCAAGCGCGGCGCGGGCTCGTGCGCGGTCTCGCCGGAGCGCGACTCCGGCGACAACGTGGGCGTGGTCGAGAGCTTCGAGGTCAAGGCCTCGGTCTCCGATCTCGCGAGCGGGCTCGACGACGCCGTTCAGTCCTGCGACTCCGACGGGCGCCTCGACGCCCAGGAGTCGGGCCGCGTGACGATCGAGCTCCAGAACACGGGCGTCGCGCCGCTCACGGACGCGGTCGCGAGCGTGACGGCGCAGCAGGCGGGCATCTCGTTCCCGAAGGGCACGCAGGTGCAGTTCGGCACGGTCCCGCCCTTCGGGACGGCGAAGGCCACGATCGACGTGGCCCTCGACGGCTCGGTCGCCGGCATCAGCTCGGTGAAGCTCGACATCGCCGTGACGAGCGCGCAGACGTGCGAGCCCAAGTCGACGCTCGTCGAGGTGCCGTACATCAACTACGACAACGTGCCGGAATCGGCCACGATCGAGAGCGCCGAGAGCGACATCGAGACGTGGACGAAGTCGGGCGACGGCGCCGATCGGGTCTGGAGCCGCATCCAGAACGGCCCGCCGAACCACGTCTTCCACGGCGTGGACCTCGGCAGCATGAGCGACACCTCGTTCGAGTCGCCGCCGATCGTCGCGGGCCCGGGGCCGCTCACGATCACGATGAAGCACCGCCACGAGTTCGAGGTGGGCCCGTCGCCGCAGGGGGGCGGGAACGTCAACTACGACGGCGCGGTCCTCGAGATCTCGACGAACGGCGGGCAGAGCTGGCAGGACGCGAGCCAGTTCGTGAACGTGCCCTACACCGGCACGATCACGAACATCTCCGACAACCCGCTCGGCAACCGCCTGGGCTTCACGAACCGGAACGCGGCGTGGCCGGACTTCAGCACGATGACGCTGAACTTCGGCACCTCGCTCGCTGGCAAGACGTTCAAGCTGCGCTTCCGGATCGGCACCGATCCGGCGGCGGGCGCGTACGGCTGGGAGATCGACGACATCGACGTGCAGGGCGCGGCGAACAAGCCGTTCGCGTCGATCGTGGAGGACAGCACGAGCTGCGCGGGCCTGCCCGTGGCGAACGCCGGCGCGGACCTCGTGGTGTCGGGCGGGGAGCAGGTCGAGCTCGACGGTTCGAAGAGCAGCGATCCGGACGGCGACAAGCTCACGTTCAAGTGGACGCAGTCGGAAGGGCCCGAGGTCGCGCTCGTGGACGGCGACGGGCCGAAGCCGACGTTCGTCGCGCCGGACGTTCAGGCCGAGACGACGCTCACGTTCCAGCTCACCGTCTCCGACGGCAAGGGCCTGGCGAGCGACCTCGTGAAGGTGACCGTTCTGCCGGGCACGGGGAGCGGTGACAGCAGCGCGGGCGTCGGAGGGAACACGGGCGCCGGCCCGATCATCGTCGAAGACGGTGGTTGCGGCTGCGCGGTCGTGGGAGACGAGCAGAAGAGCCCGGCCCTGCCTGCGGCGGCGGCCCTCGGCCTGCTCGGCGCGGTGTTCGCGCGGCTGCGTCGCCGGAACCGCAACTGACCCGTCACGGGCTGGAGGCGGCGGCCCTCTGCGCTGCTGCCTCCAGCGCCTTCTGCCAGTCCCCCCGCATCGATGCGCTCACCGTATGCCCCACGCCGGGGTAGGTGGTGAGCTCCGCCGAAAAGCCCACCGCGACGAGCGCGCGTACGGTCTCGGTCGCGCCGGCGTGCGGCACCATCGTGTCCGCGTCGCCGTGGAACGCGTGGACGGGCGGGGCGACTTTCCCCATGGGCCACGCGCTCGGGTAGAGCGGCGGCGCGAGCAAGCCGGCGAGGGGGAGCGCTTCGCCGACGCGCTCGGGGTGTTTGACCGCGAGCGTGAAGCTCAGCATGCCTCCCTGGGAAAACCCCGTCACGATCGGCCGGCCGCGCGTCGGCCGTGTTCGTTCGAGCTCCTCCAGCATCGCCGCGAGCCCGTCGGCCGCGAGCGACGTGCCCTCCGCGAGTTTTGCCGGGTCGCGCCGCGCGAGCGGGAACCACGAGAAGCCGTCGCTGTAGGGCGAGGTCCCGTACGGAACGACGACCCGCATGCGGCCTTCGATCCGATCGAAGAGCCGAACGAACGACTCCGGACGATCGCCGAGCCCGTGGATCGCCACCACGAGCGGCAGCCGTTCGGTCGCGGCGGCGCCGCCCGTCACACGTTCGAGGTAGCGGATCCCGGCGGCTTCGGGCGGCCCGGATGTGGGCTTTGCCTCGGTCCGCGGGGCCGCGCTGCTCGGCGGGGGCTCCGGCGGCGTGTCTCGGCCGCACGCGGGCGCGAGCAACACGAGCGCGAGGAGGACGCGGCCCGTGGCGTGGATCATGCCGAGGCCAGGCGCGCGGCCCGCTCCCGTTCGAGCCGCGGCGGCGGCAGGATCGACGCGCCGAAGAGCACGCGCCGCGGCGCCTCGCCCGCGACCTCCTCGCGCCACGACAGGGCCCATTCGGCCCAGGGGATGTGCTGATCCCGGAACAGGATTTTTCGTAGATCGAGCGGCTTCGGGGGTGTCGCCGGGCGATCGCCGCGCACCGTCGGAGGTACGATCGGCCCGCTGAAGGCGGCGTCGAGCGGGTAGATCACCTCGGTCCGGTAGCCTTCGCCCGGCCAGAGCACGAGGCCCTCGTCGGCGATGTCGTACGGCACGTCGTCGCCGAGCGCGGCGCGGATCTGCTCGCGCACGAGATCCACGCCGGCCATGCGGTAAAATCCGGCGATCGCGTTCTCGAACAGGATCCGATCCGCGCCGTCGAGCGCGTCGACGAAGCCCGGCTCGGTCACGCTCGCCACGACGAGCCCGCTCTGCTCCTCGAACGCGATCACGGCCTTCGCCTTGGAGAGCGCGTCGCACGCGAGTTCGAGGCGCAGCCGGTTCGATCCGAGCTCGACGCTCTGCACGGTGATGGCGCCTGCGCGGAAGCGGGGGCAGGCGGCGAGCAGGCCACTCACCTCGCGATCGACGGCGCGACGCACGGTCTCGCGCAGATCGTCGAGCTGCTCCTGCAGGCCGCGCAACGAGCCGTGGCCGTGCTCGATGCCGCGGGACTCGTCGAGATCGGCGCGGCGCGCGGCGCGCCTCAGTTTTCCGTACAGCTTGGGCAACGTGCCCGAGTGAAAGCCGGGCCGCATCAGCGTGCCCACGGTCTCGCCCTGGTGGCCGATCGGCACGGGCCCCAGGTTTTTCGCGCGGTTCTCGCGGTAGAGGCGGAAGTTCTCCTTGAACTCCCACACGAGGAAGCCGAACACGCTCGGGAAGAGGAAGACCGTGGTCGCCGCGATCGTCCCGCCGATCACCGGGCCGAGCGGGGCGAGCGCGTGGTTCATGACCGTCAGCATCTCCGCGAGCTGCTGGATCAGCATCTTCTGCGCGACCGTGACCACCGGGAAGTGCTTCACCGGGTTGATCTCGGGCTCGATCAGCAGCGTGATGTAGAGCCGGATCACGTACGCCACCAAGAACCACACGAGCCCGAGAGCGGCCTTCAGCGGGATCGTGGCGCGCTTGTCGCCCTCCCGGAAGCGCAGGAATTCGTCGACCCGGTAGAGCGTGCGCTCCGAGAGTTCCAGCATCGCGCGGAAGATGCCCATCACGAGCCGCAAGAGCCCCGGCAGCGCGCGCCCCTTGAGCGCCTCCCAGCCGAGCGCGATCTGATCGAACACGACCTCCTGCGCGACGAGGCCCGCGCGTGTGTTGAGCAGGACGCTCGCCGCGACGAACACGCCGGCCGCGCCGAGGGGCCCGATCACGCCGGGCACGTCGCGCAGCGGCGTGGCCATGTAGAGGATCGCCGCGACCACGAGCGGCATCAGCACGTACCGCGCGAACGCCCGCGCGAGGCCGCTCTCCAGCACGCGCCGGATCGGCCCGAGGGAGAGGACCCACCGCGGCAGGCGCACGAAGACGGCGGCGAGCGCGTGGCCGAGCATCGACAGGAGCCGCATCACCCCCGCGCGCAGGGCCTCGCTGTGGATGAGCCCGAAGAGCACGGCGGTCATCACGAGCAGCGACGGCGTGCTCACGAGGTGCGGCGGCACGAAGCCGAGCGCCTTCGCGGCCGGCCCGACCATGTGCTGCAGGCCCTCCAGCACCACGAACGCGCCGCCGGCCGGCAGGATCACGAAGAGCGTGACGAGCCGACCGAGCTTCGTGCCGAAGAACACGCTCGACACCTTCTGCAGGGCGCGCAGGTACACCTCGCCGCGCCGGTAGACGCCGTCGAGCGCGACGTCGAGCGCGCGATCGGCGAGCAGCAGGGGATCGCCGCGCACGAGCTCGCGCGGGTGCGCGACGTCGCCCATCTTGAGCTGGTTCCGCGAGAGCGCGTCGCGGAGCTGCCCGATGCTCAAGAACCCGCGCGCCACCACCTGATCGCAGAGCTCCTCGACGAGCTTCTTGCGCGCCACGTGCTCGGGCACGCTCGCGGGCCGGAGCCCCACGCCGTCGAGCGTCCCTTCGATGACCGGCCGGAGCGTCTTCCGTACGTTCTCCTCGGCCCGCCGCACCGCCATCCGCAAGAGCCGCGCGATGAGCCGTCGATCCGCGGACGGCATCTCCACGTGCCGGAGCTTTTGCAGCGCGCTCCGCAGGTGCCGCGCGACCTTGAGCGCCCGCGTCGCCGGCAGCTTCCGCACGATCGGGCGCTTGCCGAGCGAGAGCGCCCACGTCACGAGATCAACCGCCGACGACCCGCGCTCGTGCGCCACGCAGGCCCGCTGCAGATCGTAGAGCAGCCGCGCCTCGACCGGATACCGGAGCGCCTGCCGTTCGCTCGCCGTCGCCGCGAGCGGCATGAGCGACGAGGTCCATGGCACCCGCGGCGCGCTCTCCGCGCTCTCGCCGGGGCCCACGAGCGCGCTGTCGAGCCGCGCCCCGAGCGCGTCGAGATCCCGCTGCACCTGGGCGCGCAGCTTGACCTGTTGGTCCTCGCCCGCGGCCGGCATCGCCGCGAGCAGCGAGAGCGCGGCCCGCACGTGGTTGCCCTCGGCGCGCGCCTTTTCGGCCTGGACCACGAGCTTCTGCGCCCCCGTGACCGTCGTCGCGCGCCGCGACAGGAACGCGGGCAACACGTCGAGCGCGGGGAGCGCCGAGTAGGTGGGCGTCGTCGACTCCCTGCTGAGCGGCGCGTCCGTCGGATCCGCCGCGCCCTCGGGCCGGCACGCCGCGAGCAAGGCGCGTGCGTCCACGTCTCCGCCGATCACCACGAGCGCCCGCGACGTGTCCCGCAGCGTCGGGAACGTCCTCGCCACGAGGCGCGGGGCGAAGTGGTGGAGCTCGAGGAGGAGCGCCGCGAACTCCGTGTACACCTCGGCGTCGTCGGCCGGGGGCAAGAGCAGATCGTCCGAGCGGAGCACCCGCCGGATCTCGTCGAACTCCGTCTGCCCGATCCGATCGATCCGCGCCCGGATCCCCGCCTCGTCGAGCGCGCCGCGGCGCCGCGCGGCTTCGAGCGCAAGGTGCACGTGCCCGTGGAACGCCCCGCGCCAGAGCCGCGTCAGCACCTCGGCCGGCGACGCAGCGAGGATCTCCGAGCCCTTCGGCCGGGGCAGGAGCACCACGTGCTCGGGCAGCTTCGCGCCGGCCTCGCCGAGCTCCGCGGCCGGCACGAGCGCGAGCAGGTCGTCGCGCCCGAGCGCGTAACACGACGCATGCGGCACCTGCAGCCCGATGCCCATGATCCGCCGGTGGCGCTTGATCACGCGGGCGACGAGGCGGCTGTCCACCACGAGCGTCCCTGTCTCCGCGCTTCGCAGGCTTCGCTCGATGGGGGTCGTGTCCATGCGCAAGGGCGGAGCGACGGATCCCGAGCGCCGCGCTCGGCCCCCCCTTACACCACGCAGCGTTGAGGCACAACGACGCGGGCGGAAAGCAATTTCCCGTCCGGGTCCCCCCGACGTCGGGAGACGGTAGGCCCGGCTCTCGGCGCGCGCCGCGGGGCCTCATGGGCAGGGGGGCGCTGGCGCGTGGATCTCGGCGATGGCCGAAGCGAGCGGGCGGCGCTTTTGAAGAGGAGACGACGCATGGCTCACGTATTCCATCGGTCCTTTGCCCGCGCCTTCACGTGGCTCGCGCTCGCGTCCGCGGGCGTGGCGGGCTGCGGCACGGACGCGGGGGAGAACCGTCCGCGTCAGGCCAGGGAGGAGCCCTCGGAGCCGCTCTCGCACGGACAGATCCTGGCCGTCGTGTCGACCGTCGATCAGAACGAGCTCACGAACGCGGAGACGGCGCGGCTCCGGGCCACGAGCGAAGGGGTCCGGTCCTACGCGGAGCGCGTCACCGCCGAGCATCAAGCGATCCAGACGCGCATCCTGGCGCTCCAGGAGAAGCTCCGGGTCAAGCAGGAGGGCAGCGAGATGCAGTCGAACCTCCGCCGCGACGCCGAGCGCGCGGCGGAGCTGCTCCGGACCGTGCCGGCCGCGGATTTCGACGTCACCTACCTGAACGCCCAGATCGGCGGGCACCAGCGCGCGATCACGCTGATCGACGCGCAGCTCATCCCGAACGCCGATTCGGCGGAGGTCGAGACCTTCCTGCGCGAGGTCCGCGCCACGCTCGCCCAGCACCTCGCCCAGGCGCGGCGCCTCCGCAGCCGCTTCCCGATGCTGCCGGGCGACAGGATTTGAGCGGGGGTCCCCCAGGCTGCTGCGCGGCTCGATGCGTCGGTCGGCCTCGCTCGACGTACAGGTGTACGCCTCGCTCGGCCTCTCTAGCCTCGAGCCGCTCGCGACGCCTGGGGAACACCCGCTCGGAATCGGCGCAGCGTTGATAAATACGGAAAAGATCCGGAGCGCTCGGATCGGACAGGGTACGTCCGATCTGGGCGTCGATTTCGGGCGGCCGTCCGCCATTGCATGATAATCTCGGCGATGGGTGGCGCCATGGACGGGGAGCCGGCGGCCGTCGGGCTCGCCCCGGCCGATCGTGGCCTCTCGTCCCACGCCCGGGGCCCGCCTTATTTCGGTCTTACCTGCGAAGGAATGGATGTCATGCTTGTCTTGACAAACAATCGCCTCGGCCTCGTCTCGCCGATCGTGCGACGGACGCGCCATGCCGCCGCTCGGTGATCGCCGGACGTATCTGCCGCGCGTCGTGGCCCCGCGCTGGGTGGTCTTCGCCGATTTCGACGAGACCTACCTCGCGCACGACGGCTCGCCCGAGCGACGCCGCGATCGGCGCTCGCTCGAGCAGCTCCTCCTCGAAGAGGCCTCCGCGCTCGGCCTCGTCTTCGGCTGGGTCGCCGACGGGCCCATCGACGTCGTCGCCGCCACGGTCGGCACCCACGGCCTTCGCGTCGTGCCCCATTTCATCGCGAGCTCCTGGGGCGCCGAGCTCGATTTTTTTTCCCGCGAGGAGGGCCGCCGCCCGGTCGCCGAGTGGGACGCGCGTGTCGCGCAGAGCGGCTTTTCGAGGGCCCGCGTCGCCGCCGCGCTCGACGATCTCCTCCGCCGCGGCATTCCCTTGGTCCGCCGCGAGCAAGCGGGCCGGCGCATCGACAGTTACATGTTCCAGCCGAGCGGGCGCGGCAGATCCCCCGAGATCCCCTCGACCCTCCACAAGGTCGCCGAGCGCCACGGGATCGGCGTCCACGTCTATCCCTGCCATCCCGCGCTCGGTGAGCCCGAGGGCACGTACGACGTGGATTTCGTGCCGCGGGGCGTCGGAAAACGCCAGGTCGTCGATTTCGTCCTCGATCGCCTCGGCATCCCGCGCGCCCGGGCCATGAGCTTCGGCGACGACGTGGGCGACGTCGACATGCTCTCCGCCGTCGAACACGGCTACCTCGTCGACAACGCCACCGACGACGCCCGCCGCCGCTTCTCCCGCACCGCCGGGGCCAGTTATGCCCGCGGGATCCTCGACGTGATCGAACGACGTATCGAGCGCATCCGCCTCTAATTCGGGCGGTGCCGCGACCGCCGCGACACCGCTGTCAGGGCCGCAGGGCGGGCCTCGGAGCAAGCTCCCTCCTCGAATGCCGGGAATACGTGCATGGCACATCGTTTGCTCGCCGTGCCCAGCCTTCGTTTTTCCCTCATCCAGGAGATGAAATGTCGATGGAACGACCTTTCGCGGCGCGTCGCGCGCTGCTGCACCCCCTGTGGCTCGGGTCCCTCGCCCTCCTCGCCCTGAATGACCACGTCCTCAAGGGCGCGGGCATTCTCCCCGGCGCGATCACGGGCAAATTGAGTGACTTCGCCGGGCTCGTGGTGGCGCCCGCGCTGCTCGCGGCGCTCCTCCGGCTCGGGAGCCGCCGGAGCCTCGTCCTCGCGCACCTCGCGACGGGCGCCGTCTTCGCCGCGATCAAGCTCTCGCCCGCGGCGGCGCGCGCCTTCGAGGCCCTCGCGGCGCTCACGCCTTTCCCCTGGCAGATCACCGTCGATCCCACCGATTTGATCGCCCTGCCCGCGCTCGCCCTCGCGTTCCGTGTCCTCGTCCCGGCCATGCAGCGCCCGCTCCCGGAGCGCCCCCTGGCCCAGCGCACGGCCGTCGTCTTCGGATCCCTCGCGTGTGCCGCGACCAGCGAGCCCACCGAGCCGCCGCCGGAGTGCGGCCCCGATTTCTGCGGCGTCACGCCCACCGAGAGCGGCGCGCTCTCCCTCGGCAATACCACGGAAGGCGAGCGCCTCGTGCGCCTGCGCCCGCTCAAGGACTCGGTCCAGGTCGATTGCCCGACGCTGCTCGCCGATCCCGAGTCCGCGCTCTCGCGTGAGCTCTTCGCCCCCGCCGAGGCGTGGCTCCTCCAGCCGGGCCGGGGTTTGCCCCTCGAGAACAATGATACGGCAGGCTGCGTCGCCTACCTCGTCGACGCCGACGGCCTCGCGCCCACGCTCCTCGCCTGGTCCTCGCAGAAGTTCCCGACCCAGCTCGTCTCCACAGCGACGAATTCGGACGATCGCCTCATGATCCCGCTCTCGCTCGATTCGAATGGCAAACTCTCGCTCGGCCCGCACGAGGCCGTCTTCAAGGCGCCCGCGCTCGAAGATCCGCCCGCCGCCCCCGGCTGCGCCTCGCCCGGCAAGACCGTCGGGGTCGAGTGGTCCACGCCCGTGCCCCTCCACGGACCTTACGTCCTGGAATCCGTCGTCTCGTCCCCCGACGATTGCCACGCGCTCGTGCTCCAGAACCAATCGACGATGTACGTCTGCGTGCCCGGCGCGGCCATGCCGTTCAAGGCCGGCGACAGCATCGCCATCGAAGCCTTCGAGATCGCCGGCGGCTCCTACCCCGAGACGAACGGCGAAGCGCCCGAGGGCAGGGCTCTCGTGCTCCGCAGCGACACGCACACCGTGCTCGCGGTGCGCGGCAATGTCCTCGCGCGGTACGAGTCCACGGACGCCGCCGAGCCGCTCACCGAGCCCGCTGTCGAGTCCGAGCTCGCCCAGGGCTGCGCCGGCGCGCACGACGAATGCGGCAGCCTGCTCGTCCCGCTCGAGGTCAGCTACCTCGGCGCTCACGTCCCCTCGATCACCTTCCTGCGCGCGGGCAAGAGCCTCGATCTCGCAGACGGCTACGGCACGCTGCACCTCGTGCGCGCCGATGCCATGCCCATCCGCGACACGGAATGTCCGCCCTTCGCTCGCAAGAGCCGTCATTACGAATCCGTACTCGTCGTCTCCGCGGCGCCTTGATTTCGGGAGGAAACCACCATGGACCATCGAATCGGTACAGCGCTCCTTTCGACCTTGCTCGCCTCGCTCGTGCTCACGGGCTGCGCGGCCGACGCCTCGGAATCGGGCGCCTTCGGCGGCAACGTAGATCCCGAGCCCGGCGCCACCGGCATCTCGCAAGGCGGCGCGCAGGACTTCGGCCTCTTCCGGAAGATCCTCGAAGACGGGAAGATCCCGGGCCCCGGCGCGCTCGACGACCTCGGCTTCTTCGCCGAGCACAAGCTCGATTACGCCCCGCCGAACTGCGGCAACAACATCTGCATGCACGGCCTGCTCGGCGTGATGGGCAACATGATCACCGGCTCGAATTGCACCCTCGTCCAGATCGGCATGAACTCGCCGATCGACGTCGGCAGCATGACGCGCCCGCCCCTGCACCTCGTCGTCGCCGTCGACGTGAGCGGTTCCATGGTCGGTGAGCCCATGGATTACGTGAAGGCGGGCCTCGTCGAGATGATCCCGGCGCTCGAGCCCACGGATCGGATCTCGCTCGTCACGTACTCGACGAGCGCCAACCTCGTCCTCGATCACGTGAGCGCGTCCAATACCCAGGCCCTCCAGAGCGCGTTCCAGGGCCTCTTCGCCGCAGGCTCGACGAACCTCTACGACGGCCTCTTCACCGCATTCTCCGTCGCCGACAAGTATTTCGATCCAGCGTACCAGAACCGCGTGCTTTACCTCTCGGACGGCATGGCCACGGCAGGCCTGACGAACCCGAGCAAGCTCACCTCGCTCGCCGAGGCCTACGCGAAGAAGGGCATCGGCGTGACCACGATCGGTGTCGGCGGGGACTTCGACGTCGAGGTGATGCGCGATCTCAGCGAGGTCGGCGCCGGCAATTTCTACTTCCTCGAAGACCCGAAGGCAGTCGTCGAGGTCTTCACCGACGAGGTAAAGACCTTCCTCGTGCCCGTCGCGCTCGACGTAAACATCGACGTCGCCGTCGGCGGCGGCTACATCGTGCGCGGGGTGTACGGGACGAACGGCTGGCAGACGGCCGAGGGCGGCGGGACGATCTCCATCCCGAGCCTCTTCCTCGCAGGCCGCACGAGCTCCGACGATCCCATCTCCGAGGGCCGGCGCGGCGGCGGCGGCGCCATGATCCTCGAGCTCGTGCCGCGCTCCGGCGCAATCAGCGTGCCCGATCCCTACGAGGTCGGCTCGCTGAATCTTTCGTACAGGGATCCGCTCACGGGCTTCACGAAGGCCCAGTCGACGAACATCAAGGCCCCGCACATGTACGAGGATCCCGAGACGTTCTTCACGGACGAGACCGTCGAGAAGGGGTTCGTCATGCTGAACATCTACGCCGGCTTCAAGCTCGCCGCCGAGCTCTCGGCCGACAGCGACCCGCGCACCGCGCGCCGCACACTGGAGGCAATGCGCCCGAACGTCGACACGTGGCTCGCCGACCACCCCGATCCGGACATCCAGGACGACCTCAAGTACATCGACCTCTTCATCGAAAACCTGAAGGTCGTCGAGGCAAACACCACGCCCTACGAGCCAGCCGATCCGCCGCCGCCCTGGCCCGCGGACTGACACGTCATGGGAGCTGCGGAGCCGGGGCGCCGCCCCGGTCCCCGCGGGGGGCTGTCCGCCCCCTCGACCCCGGACCAGCGAGGCGCTGGACCCAGGGTTGAAAAACTGCGCGGTGCGCAGTTTTTCAAACAGGCCGACGAAGAACTCAGGCTGCCAGCAGAACCCGCAGCGCGGCTGTCTCGGTTGGCAACGCCGCTGCTGGTCTTGACCCTGGCTGTTCGATGAACTGCGCATCGCGCAGTTCATCGAGCCTGGGTCCAGCCCCTGGCTGGTCCGGGTGCAGGGGCGGACAGCCCCTGCTGGGGCCTGGGGCAACGCCCCAGCTCCGCGCCCGTGCCTTCACGGGTCGGCCTCGTGCCTTCGTGACGGCAACGTCTGCCTCGGCGGAGGGACTGTGTGCATTTACACGTCGGCGCGCTGCATTCCTGCGGTCGGTGTTTGCATCCATGGGGTCGACGTGTGCCGCCACACGTCGAGGGTCTGCCTTGGGGGGGAGTGGGCGTGCCTTCGCGGGTGGAGGGGGTGCCTTCGCGGGTGGATGGCGTGCCTTGGCGGGGGTTGGGGATGCATCCGTGGGGGAGGGGGTTGCCGCGCGGGGGCGGGGGCGTGCAATCGAGTGCTTCGGACATTGTGCGTCTGAGCCGCGGACGATCGAGCTTGCCACCGCGTCGAGGCTTGTTGCAGAACGGACCGCCAGGAAGAACGCGGGCCCGCGCACAGCGCCACGGGGGTGGCTTGGTGTGGCCTGCATCCACGGAAGGCATTCCCATGGCCTGGTTGTCGAACCGTTTTGTTCGGCTTTGGCTCCTCGTGCTCGTCGCTTTTGGTGTCTCGATATGGCTCCTCGGGTGCGCCGCGACAGGCGCGCATACGCAGGCGTGGGCGCAGACGACGCCGAACGGAATCAGGTTGTTTCGCATATGCCGGCGCCATCCCCACGTCGGCCCGAATGCACGTTATTGGTACGACGTGGGGGACGGGACGCCTCGAACGACGTTCCTTTCGCTCGACGAACTCTTGGCGGGCCGAGAGGCCAAGGCCGTTTATATCCATGACGCCAACGCGCCCTCCGAGAGCCGGAAATTATTAGGAATTGCGTTCCAGCATCTCCCCTGCGACAAGCCGCCGCCGCCCCCGCCGGAGAAGAAGCTCGCGGCGAAGGAGAAGGAGGACGGAGAAAAAAAGGGCGAGGACCAGAGCGCCGAGCCGCCGACGTCGCGGCCGAAGCCGCTGCCGCGACCGATCGCGAGACCGCCGGAGCGGGAGCGGTGCACGGCGTATCGGGAGCCAGGCCAGACGCGGCAACGCCGCGGCGCGGGTTCACGTACGTGCACGAGGATTCTGGCCAAGCGGCCTGGCGAGGAGCCGGCCGTCGCGGAGAATCGACCCTACCCGGTCGAGGCGCCCGTGCCAAAGGACCCGAGCGAGGTGCAGCCGGGTGAAGTATGGAGGTATGAGGAGTGGAGCCAAACCCCGGAGGAGACCGCGCGGCTCGAGCGAGCCTACGAGTGCCTCGCGGGCGTTTGCCATGCGAGACACCAGAACTTCCAACCGAAGGGCGGGAAGAAGCCCGCCGGGAAGCACAATGGACAGTCCCTGTCAACGGGGAGTGGGAGCGGTGGGGGAGCGGGCGCGCCACGGCCCGCGCCGAAGACGACGGTCAAGACGACGACGAAGACGGTCGCGAAGCCGAACGGCGCGGCAGGGGGGAGTGCTGGCGGGCCGAGAGCTGGCAAGCCATTCACAGCAAAGGGTAAGGCAGAGATCGATGCGGCCAACGCTGCGCGAAATGGAGGCGTCAACGTGTGCGAGACATGCGGTTCCCGAGCTGTACCCGCTGAAAAGTCCCAGCGCGGAGTCACCCCACCAGGAAACGAGCGTCATCGTGACCACCAGATTCCTCGAAGCAAAGGTGGCAACGGTGACCCCTCCAATGGTCAGATCCTCTGCCGCGACTGCAACCTGGAGAAACGCGACAAGCCATGAACGATCAACAGCTTCCTGAGCACGTCAAGATTCTATTCGATGTCGAGAGCGAGGACGGGACCGTCGATCTCGAGAGTCTGTGGGCAATTCCCGTGTCAAACGGCTACAGGATAGACAACATCCCGTTCTACGCCCGAGGCGTGGCATGCAACGACATCGTGGCGGCCACTCCGGATGAAGGCGGCATGTTGCGCTTTTCCGGGCTGGTCACGGCATCCGGTCACAGCACCGTCCGCTTGTGGTTCGAAGATGAAGCGGATGTTCCCGTTGTGCGAGAGCAACTCCGACAAATGGGCTGCGAGTCCGAATTGGATTTGCCTCGACTCGTTGCCGTAGATATCCCGCCGGCTGTTTCTTACAAGGACGTGCGCAAGTTCCTGGAGCAACAGGAGGCCGCCAGGGTTTTCGAATACGAGGAGGGCTGCCTGGGCCATGCGCTCTAGACCACGAGTTCGGTCGGGCAGTGGTAGCGCCGCAGCTCGTCCAGGACAACGCGCGGCATGTCGAGCACGCGCGTGGTGGGCGTCATCGACGAGGCGACGCGGGCGGCGCTGGTAGAGCTGATCGACGATCTCCAGCAAAGCGTTGTCGACCTGCAAAACGAGCTCGCGAGCCTCGCCGCGGAGTTCGGCGCGCAGGCGGACGCGGTGGCGGACTTCCTGACGGCGGACGCGCGCGCGGGCGGGTTCCATCCGGAGGATCCGTTCAACTACGGGCTCGGCCCGAGCGGGACGCCCTCGGTCGACATCCCGGATCTTTCGGGTGTGCCGGGCGCGTTCGAGCCGGGGAAGGATCCTTATGCCGCGTATGCGGATGCGGTGATCGCGGCGCTCGAGGAGGACGTCTCGGGTGGCGAGGTCATCGATCGCGGCTCGTTCGTCGCGACGGTGCGCGCGTGGCGGGCGAACCAGGCGGCGATTGAAAAGGCGCTCTTGTCGGGATCGGGCGTGACGCAGGCCGAGATGAGCGCGTTCTTGAATGCGCAGAACAAGGTGACGAGCCACCTCGAGCAGTACATGGACGCCGCGGATTGGTTTTTGAATTCGCAGGTGCCGCCGGACGTGCGCGCGCAGGTGGACGGGGTCTTGAAGAACCTGTACGGCGCATACGCGGACGAGTTGAAGGACGCGCTCAATGCAATGGGGGTCGGCGACGGGGGCACGATCGATCTGGAGAAGACGCACCTCTTCCAGATGATCCGGGCGTTTTCCGCGGGGGTGTCGGAGCTCGGCGACGTCACGATGCCCTACGTCGACGTGATGGTGACGATGACGCACGCGGCGACGCGGATCGGGATCGGGTTCGTGCCGTACGTGGGGGCGGCGCTCGATTTGTGCGAGGCGGTGACGGGGAAGGAGTTTTGTTTGCCCGTCGGGAGGGATCTGTCGCTCGGCGAGCGGATCTTCTCGGCGGTCGGGACGGGCGTGGGGGCGGGCGTCGCGTTCCACAAGGGAATGAAGAATGCGCCCATCGGCGCGGTCGGGAAGGCGACGGCGCAGGGCGTCGTGGAGTTCGGGCCGGAACTCGTCGAAATGTTGCGCACGAGTCGGATCAAAAAGTGGAGAGTGCTCGAACGCGGTGGCTACAAGCTCAGCGAGAAGCTCGAGCACGTGTTCGAGCGAGATGTGGCGCTCTACTTGATCAAAAAGGAGGGCCACAAGATGCTCGCGCTCGGGGACGGCGAAGTGCGCAGATTGCTGGACATCGTCGAGAGCTCCCAGACGCGGGGCGTCTCCAGGGCTTGCGATTTCCTCACGGTCACGCCGACGAACGGGCTCGTCCTCAGCGATTCGAAGTTTGTCGGCCCGATGAGCGTCGTGAACGTGCCGAAGGCGCTCAGCCAGTTCAACAACGTCATGGCCGCGCTGGGGAAGAAAAACGTTGCCGGCTTCGTGGAACGGGTGCAGATTGTCGTGCCGAATGGGGCAAACCTCAAGGAAGGTTTCCTGAGGGTCGGAGATGGGACGATGAAAAATGCTGATGGAAGCCTCGTGAGGGTCACCGGAGCGAAGAACATCAGCCTCGTCGTCCACCTGGTGGAGATATGAGCGAGCCGAGAAGCTACTGCGAGCCGGACAGTGCCCCCCCTCCTGATAGCGATCCTTACTGGGATTTGGACTACGATCCGGAGAGCCAGCCTTCTGCACGCCTGCCGATAGCAAGTTTCTTCGCGTGGTGCCCGGACACGAACCGACTGGAGACCTTCCTGCGGCTCCTCTCCGCCTGGGTGCGACCGTCCGCAAAGCTCGAAATCAGCGACCGTCGGTCCGGAGACTCGGCGGACGTCATCCTGAGGATGGAGGAAGCGGCGCCTCACCTCCGCCGTGAGTATCGCGAGTATGGGTACGTGTTCGTGGACTTCGATTTCGACGTGCCCCCCGGTGTTACATTGCGCATGAGCGCAAGTTTGCGTGCCGATCACCTCCTTGGGGCTGATCGGGGGCCGCTCTGGGTGAGTTGCGATTTGTCCCCGCTGCCTGAGCAAATTCCCTACATGAAGCGTCTTGGTCCCTCCACCCTGGCGATCGAGTCGGCCCTTGCCTGGCAAATCGCGATGCAGCATATCCACGAGATTCTCGAGCGGATCTTCATGTCCATGGCGGGCTTCACGACCGGAGGCTGCATCGATTACTACAGTTGGCTCTCCCCCATCCGCATGGGCTCGACCTACCATGCCGACGGCAATCCCGCGCGGGATCTGGCGATGTCGTGGCTGCGCGAGCATCGTAACAAGATGGTAGAGCTCGGGCTCGTCGCGGGCTTACCTCTCGACGTATTGCGGGAGCGCGTCCAAGCTGCGGCGTATGGGGAGAGCATGTGGGTGATGGATGGTGAGCGGTTGACGCGCGAAGAGGTGATCGAAGCCATCTCCCTGCCCCCGGAAGCCTTGGTCGCAGCCCTCGAGGTTTGCGCTGCCAAGCGACATCCGGAATGGGAACACTTGGAGACGGAGCTCCCTCGCGTGATCGAAGAGCTGGAGAAAGCCGAGGCGGAGGATGTGGAGATGATCGCCGCGACGGACGACCACCTTGCCTTCATCCAGGAATGCTCGCCTGCATATGTGGAGCGGCTGGACAACGGCGGCATTCTCCTCTTCGCCCATCCTTGCCGCACGCTCTGGCCTCTCTGGTCGGATGCGCTCTCGCTGCTCGGGATTCGGCCGTAGGGAACTCTGCCTACCGTCTCGATGGGCCGAAGCGTCGCCGCTTTTGCCCTGGCCTGTTCGATGAGCTGCGCATCGCGCAGGTCATCGACTGCGGGTCCAGCCCCTGGCTGGTCCGGGGTGAAGGGGGCGGAGAGCCCCCTTCTGGGGCCTGGGGCAACGCCCCAGCGCTCACCTCGAAGGCCGTCGTTCGAGGGCTCGTGGCTCCTCCTTGCCCTGTCCCTTCGGGGCCTCGTCCTTCTCCAGGGTGACCTTGAACAAGCCGCCCGAGGCTGAGTGGATGATGACCACGCCCTCGGGCTGCATGAAGCCGGGCGCGGCGCGTGAACCCTCCTTGCGGAGAAGGGCCAGCGCCTTCTCGGTGACGGCGCGGATGTCCATTCCCTGCGCCAGCACTGGGACGACGCCGCAGCACGCCGGACGCTCCGCGTTGTCTCCCCAGCGTTGGGTGTCGAAGAGGCTGAAGCGCTTCTCCTGCAAGCCGTAGCGCCGCTGGATGCCTGCTCCCCACCACTCGCCGTAATGCAGGCCTGGCCCGAGGCCGTTGATGAGCTCTTCCCGATGTTCCTCGACCCAGCGCGCGAAGCCGTAGTTGTCGTCCTGCGGCGTGATCCACTTGGACCTGGACCCTGCGAGGAGGAGCGTTGGGTTCGGCGCACCGGTTTGGTGGGAGACGGGCTCGCCGATATAGATGCACCCATTCGTCCCGTCGATCTTCTCCGTTGCGATGCATAGCCGGTTGAGGCGCGGGATCTTGGGGAACTGCTCGAACGGCGGTCTGCCAATCTCGGTCATGAAGAACTCTTTACGGTCTGTCCCTGGTCGCGGGCCAGGAGAAAGCCCTTCCACCACGAAGCCTGTCACGGCCTGTTCGATGCGCTGCGCATCGCGCAGCTCATCGACCACGGGTCCAGCCCCTGGCTGGTCCGGGGTGGAGGGGGCGGACAGCCCCCTCCTGGGGCCTGGGGCGACGCCCCAGTGCGTCGTCGTCGCCGACACGCGCTTGACGCCGCTTCCCCTGCCGCGCGTGCGTGGGTATAACGGCGCCGCGCGCGTTTTGGGGGACAACCGAGAGGAGCACGTCCGTGGGCGACGATCGGAACGACGAGGGAGCCTTCGCCCCGGGCATGCACCACGACGACGCGCTGCCTGACCTCGATCCTGAGCCGCGATCCATCGCGCCGCCGAGCAGCATCCCGCTCTCGCCGGGCACCGTTGTCGCTGACAAGTTCGCGCTTCAGCGGGTGATCGCCTCGGGTGGCATGGGCACGGTGTTCGAGGCGTGGGACACGCTCATCGAGCGCAAGGTTGCGCTCAAGCTCATGCACCCGCACTACACCACTGATCCCTCGATGGTGGCCCGCTTCCGCCGCGAGGCGCAGGCTGCGGCGCGCGTGCAGCACCCGAACGTCGTGAACGTGCTCGAGGTGGGCCGCCGCCGTGACGGTGCGTTTTATCTCGTGCAGGAGCTGCTCGTCGGACAGACCTTGCGTGAGCACCTCGACGCGCGTGGGCCGCTCGAGCCTGACGAGGCGCTCGCGATCCTCGTGCCCGTGATGAGCGGCATCGCCGCTGCGCACGCGTCCGGCATCATTCACCGGGATCTCAAGCCCGAGAACGTCATCCTCGCGCGCTCGCCTTCGGGCGAGATCATCCCGAAGATCATCGACTTTGGCCTCGCCAAGCTCCATGAGCCGGGCAAGCAGAGCCTCACGCGCCTCGGCATGCTCCTCGGCACGCCGCAGTACATGGCCCCCGAGCAGGTCCTCGCCGAGAAGATCGACACGCGCGCTGACGTGTGGGCGATGGGCGTCGTCACGTTCGAGATGCTCTCGGGCGTGCAGCCCTTCGGGGCGGACGGCCTTGCCAGGCTGCTCGCGAAGATCGTCTCGTCGGATCCGCCGCCCTCGCTCGACTTTGTCGCGCCCAAGGCGGCCTGGCCCTTCGCGCCTGCCGTCGCGCGTGCGCTTGCGCGTGACCTCAAGGAGCGCTTCGCCACGATCCTCGATTTCCGCGACGCGCTCTGCGAGGCTCATGGCGGCACGCGCTTGCTCGTCGGGCATGCGGCGCCGAATCCGGGCCAGTTCGTGGGGCCGGGGCTCGCGGACGTCGTCCCGATCGAGGACCCGGTGCTCGACGCGCCGGTGCACGACCTGCCGGACGGCTTCGGCGCTCATCTGCCCGAGGACGGCGGTGGGTACGTCCGGGTCAACCGCCCTCCGCCTCCGCTGCCGCCGCGCCCCGGCACGCTTTTGCAGCGGCCGCGCGTGCCTGTCTTGACCCCGCTGCCGGCTTCGCGGACCGAGTGGGGCGGCTCCGAGAGCCACGGCCACACGGACGAGGAGGACCCCGTCAAGCTCGCCGAGGAGGCGCTCGACGTGAATGCCCTCGACGATGCGATCCGCTGGGCGCAGATCGCGCTCGAAATCCCTGGCGAGAGCGAGGACGTCCGCGGCAAGGCCTGGCTCGTGCTCACCATCGCGCAGCGCTGGCTCGGCCAGTACGGCGAGGCCGCGCGCGCGGCGCAGGAGGCGATGGCTCGCATGCCGCGCGGCTCGAACGGCTGGCATGCCGCGTTTGGACACCTCGTCATCGCGTACGGCTACCTCGGCCGCAAGGATCGGCTGCTCGCGCGCGTGGACGAGCTCGTCCAGCTCGAGGAGGAGGAGGGCGTCACGACCGAGGCGCACCTCGTGAGCGCGTGCCGGCTCGCGATCTTCGTCATTCGCGCGGGCGTCCCGCAGCTCGGCCGCAAGCTCGCGCGGGATGCCCACAGCCGCGTCGCGCGGGCGGGCGTCGTGGGCCCCTTCCTCCGGGCTTGGCTTGCCGCGGCCCGCGCCGAGATCGCCATCTTCGAGGGGGATCCGGCGGCGTACTTGCGCCGCGTCGAGGCTGCCGTGGATGGCTTCACCGAGGCGAGTGACATCCGCAACGCCTGCGTGCAGCGGACGAACGTCGGGCTCGCGTACATGCACCTCGGCGCTTACGATCGCGCCTGCTTTGGCTTGCGGCGGGCCGTCGCGGTGGCCGAGCCCATGCAGCTCGATTTCTTGCCGTTCGCCCAGGGCGCGCTCGGGTATTGCCTCGCGCACCTCGGACGGGACGCCGAGGGGCTGCCGATCATCGAGGCGGCCCTTCAGACGTCGCGCCAGCGAAACGATCGGCGCCGCGAGGCGGGGCTGCTCGTCTACGCGGCGCGGATCCGGGCGATGCAGGGCGATCACGGCGGCGCGGTGACGCTCGCGCGCACGGCGGCGGAGGAGGCCGAGGATCTGCCGCCCAAGCGGGCTTATGCGCTCGCGGTGCTGGCGGACGCGCTCCTCGCCGAGGGGCACGCGCTTGCCGCCCTGGCGCCCGCGAGCGAGGCGGCGAGCCACCTCGACCGGATCGGCGGCATCGAGGAAGGGGACGCTTTGACGCGCCTCGTGCAGGCCCTCGCCATGCACGCGACCGGCCAGGAGCCCGAGGCCAGGCGCCGCCTCGGCGAGGCGCGGCGGCGCCTCTTGGAGAAGGCCGACAAGATTGGCGATCGGCGCTTCCGGCGCAGCTTCCTCGAACAGGTGCCGGATCATCGGCGCCTGCTCGAAACCGCGTCGCAATGGCTCGGTCCGGCGTGAGGGGCACTTTGGCGTAGCGACCGCCACGGAGACACCCCCCTTGCCAGCTTGTCAGAGCGTGCTTCGGGCGGGTCGACATTTTGACCGGGAATAAAGCGTCTCCCCCTGTGAAACACGGGGAAATGGCGATGGTCTGCGCTGGCCCGGAGCTTGCGATGGACGTCTGGCATGAGCCGAGAAGCCCTTGCCAGAGAGGTCGAGAAGGATTCGCGTGGTGGTCGAACCGTGCTCGTGATCGGCGGCAGCGGGGGAATGTCGGACAGGTACCGTGACGTCGCCGAGAAGCACGGGTTTGCCCTTCGTCACTACGAGACGCGCGTGCCGAAAGGGGTGCGTCGCGACGTGGGGAAGGTCGCGCTCGTCATCATCATGGTGACCATGGTCTCGCATGCGCTCCGGGATCAGGTGCACAACCTCGGGATCAGCGACGCGCCCGTCGTGTACCTGCGGAGCGCGTCCGTCTCGGCGTTACGAGGCGCGCTCGAACAGTGGGAGGCGTGATAGGCTCCGCCCTCGAGCATGAGCACGAAACGGAACCCGTACGAAGAATTGCCCCGCACGAAGGCGAATTTCGCCCCGCTTTCGCCTGTCACGTTCCTGGAGCGCGCGGCGGCGGTGTACCCGGATCGCGTCGCCGTCGTGCACGGCCGCATCCGTTTGACCTGGTCCGAGGCGTACGAGCGCGCGCGGCGGCTCGCGTCGGCGCTCGCGCGACGCGGGATCGGCGTGGGGGACACGGTGGCCGTGCTCCTGCCGAACATCCCGGCCATGCTCGACGCCCATTTCGGCGTCCCGATGACGGGCGCGGTGCTGAACACGCTGAACACGCGCCTCGACGCGGCGACGATCGCGTTCATGTTCGATCACGCGGAGGCGAAGGTCCTCCTCGTCGATCGTGAGTTCTCGGGGACGGCGCGGCAGGCGCTCGCGCTCGCGCAATCGAAGCCGCTCCTCGTCGACGTGGACGATCCGATGTACGAGGGGCCGGGCGAGCGTCTCGGCGCGCTCGAATACGAGGCTTTCCTCGCGGAGGGGGATCCCGCGTTCACGGCACGCGTGCCGGAGGACGAGTGGGAGGCGATCTCGCTCAACTACACCTCGGGGACGACGGGGGATCCCAAGGGCGTCGTGTATCACCACCGCGGCGCGTACCTGAATGCCATCGGCAACATGGTCACGTGGAGCATGCCGAAGCACGCGACGTACCTCTGGACGCTCCCCATGTTCCACTGCAATGGCTGGTGTTTCACCTGGACCATGGCGGCGAACGCCGGGACGAACGTGTGCCTGCGCAAGGTCGACGCGCGCCACGTCTTCGAGGCGATCCGCGAGCACGGGGTGACGCATTATTGCGGCGCGCCGATCGTGCACGCCATGCTGGTGAACGCCGATCCCGCGCTCCGGGAGGGGATCCGGCACCGCGTGCACGCCATGGTGGCCGCGGCGGCGCCGCCGGCGGCGATGATCGAGGGCATGGAGCGGATGGGCTTCGATCTCACGCACGTCTATGGTTTGACCGAGACCTACGGGCCCGCGGCCGTCTGCGAGAAACACGAGGCCTGGGCGGAGCTCGACATCAGCCATCGGACGGAACGCATGGGCCGCCAGGGCGTGCGGTACCTCGTCGAGGAGGGGCTCACCGTGATGGATTCCGAAACGATGGAGCCCGTGCCCGCCAATGCGGACGTGATGGGCGAGGTCGTGTTTCGCGGGAACATCGTCATGAAGGGGTACCTGAAGAACCCGCGCGCCACCGAGGAGGCATTCCGGGGCGGCTGGTTCCATACGGGGGATCTCGCCGTCCTCCAGCCGGACGGGTACGTGAAGATCAAGGATCGCTCGAAGGACATCATCATCTCGGGCGGGGAAAACATCTCCTCGCTGGAGGTGGAGGACACGCTGTATCGCCACCCCGCCGTGCTCGCCGCGGCCGTCGTGGCCGCGCCGGATCCGAAATGGGGCGAGACCCCGCTCGCGTTTGTCGAGACGAAGGAAGGCGCTGCGATCACCGAGGCGGATCTCATCACGTTTTGCCGGACCCACCTCGCCCATTTCAAGGCGCCGCGCAAGATCGTCTTCGGCCCGCTCCCCAAGACCTCGACGGGCAAGATCCAGAAATTCTTGCTGCGCGAGCGTGCGCGTTCGACGGACGCGATCGAATAGAAAAATCAGGAACGGGCCGCGCGGGGGGGCCGGGAGGCGTGGGCGATCGCCTGCTTCAGGCTCGATCGCGTCCGGATGCGCGAGAGGTCCACGCCGAGCTCGATCACCGTGCGGGCCACGTCCGCGCGCAGGCCCGTGAGCTCGACGTCCGCGCCGAGCAGGCGGACGGCATGCGCCACCCGCAAGAGGTGCTCGGCCGTCTCCGCCGTCATCGCGTGAATGCCTGTCAAATCGATCACGACGTGCCGCGCCGACGAACGCCCGACCTCGTCGAGCAGCGCGTTCGTCATGGTCTCGGCGCGGCGCGCGTCGAGCTCGCCGATGAGCGGGAGCACGACCACGCCGTCGAGCACGTGGAGGATCGGCGTCGAGAGCGCGAGGATCGCCGCATCTTTTTCATCGAGCGCCGCCTCCGCCTCCTCGGCGCTCGCTTTTTGCATGTTCGCGAGCGTGGCGAGCCGCTCCTCGTTTCGCACCGCGCTCACCTCCAGATCCCGCACCGCGGCCTCGGCCGCGCGCGCCCTTTGTCCGAGCTTTCGCAGCGCCCGCGCGGCCTCGTGGTGGCGCGCGACGAGCCCGCGCACGATCGGCGAGGCGCCTTCGCCGAGGAGCGGGCATTCGTCGCAGCCCCCGAGCTGATCGAGGAAATCGTCGAGGGAATGCGCCGCGCCTTCGTGTTCGAGCACGCAGGAGGTGCAACGCATGGCCGTCAGCCCTCGAGCAGCGCGAGGGTGAAGGTCTCGTTGTGGCACATGCAGACGCCGTCGACGGGGGACAGCTCGCCGTGCGTGTAAAACCCGATCTTCGGGATCGACCCGAGCCGCGCCATCGGCTCTTTCAGCTCGTCGCGGTACCGCGTGCCGAGCACGAGCTTGCGCGCCATGCAATCGAAGAGGAGCGCGCACGAGGGGTTTGGCAAAGAACGCAAGGCCTGCGCTGTCGCCTCCTCGGCGGCGCGAATCACCTCGTCCCGCGTCCCCGTCGTCATGCGCACCAGCGTGCCCTCGGGCAAATCCCCGCCGAGGAGGAGGGCCTTGCGCTGCACGTCGATGCCCGCGACCGCCCGGAGCACCGCGATTTCCCCTTCGGCCGGCCGGCACGTGCCTTCGAGGCCACCCACGACCGCGAGGGGGAATTCGACGGCGAGCGAGGCCACGGCGGCCGCGCGGGGGCCGAGGTATTCCTGGTACAGCTCGAGCGCGGGGCGATCGTCGATCGTGAGGAGCACATTCCCCTTCTCGACCGCGGTGATCCGGTGCTCCCCGCCGACCGGGATCCAGCCGCTCCGCGCCGCCGTCGCGATCCGAATCGGGCCCGAGAACACGGCGATGGATGCGCCGCCCGTGATGACCTCGCCGTCCGCGATCTGATAGGCCCGGACGAACTCCCCGAGATCCCCGGCGCCTCCGCCGACCATGGGGAACGTCGCGCCGAGCGCGTCTTGCAAGCCGCGAAGGACGTGGGGCCCGTTGCAGCGCAAGCTGTCGTAGAACACGAGGATCAGGCTCGGATCGAGGGCCTGTGCGCGCTCGCCGAGGCGCCGCCCGAGGCCCCGATCGTCGCCGTCCCTCGACACATCGAGGAGCGTCGCCACGCGCAATGCGCTGCCGAGGCGGAACCCCATCGCCGTGACGGACTCCGTGAGGCCGCCCTTGCCGTCGATCTCGGCGAAGCTCGAACACCCCGCGATCCGCACGCCGCCGCCGAGGCGGCCGCGCAGGCCGTCGAGCACGGCGCGGCCTTCGTATTTCGCCGACGCGAAGAGCAGAACGAAATCGGGCCGGCCGCCCATCACGTCGACGAGCTCGTCCGCGGCGTCGCGGCCGGCGAGGCGGGCGTCGTCGTGGACGATGGATACCGTGGACGCCTCGATCATGGTCTCCCCTCCTCGAAATCATCCGATGGTGGAGGCATGTTCGCGGGCCTGTCAAGGCTCAGGCATCGCTTCGTCCTGCCTCCGGAGGCGAAAGAATGCCCCGGAGCGTTGCTTCCGATACGTTGCGTCCGGTAACGACATTCACAACCTTCGGCCGCGCCACACCGGTCCGCGCGAGATCGATCTTCCCGGCGAGCAGCGCGGCCGCGCCCACGGCGGCCGATCCCTCGACGACGAGGCGCTCCTCGCGCAGGAAATGGCGCATCGCCTCGGCGACCTCGGCCTCCGTGACGAGGACCATGTCGTCGAGGAAGCGCTGGCAGAGGTCGAACGTGATCGAGCCCGCCTCGATATTGCCCGACAAACCGTCCGCGAGGCTCGGCAGCTCCTCGGCCTCGGTGATGCGGCCCGCGGCGAGGCTTTTGTGCATGGCGGGTGAGGCCTCGCTTTGTACGCCGATGACACGGGTGCGAGGCGCGATTGATTTCACGTAGAGCGCGATGCCCGCGGCGAGCCCGCCGCCGCCGACCGGGACGAGGACGAGATCCACGTCGGGGAGGTCCGCGAGGATCTCGATCCCGACCGTGCCCGCGCCGGCGATGACGTCGGCGTCGTTGTAAGGCGAGACGAAGGTGAGCCCCCGCTCGGCCTCGATACGCCGGCCGTCGGCCTCCGCGACGTCGTAGTTGCCCACGGAGACGATGAGCTCGACGGGATACCGCCAGAGCGATTCGAGCTTGGCCGGAGAAACCGTGCGGGGCACGACGAGCGTCGCGCGCGCGGCGAGCGCGGCGGCGGCGTGCGCGACGCCGAGGCCGTGATTGCCTGCGGATGCGGCCACGAACCCGCGCCGAAAGACCTCCTGCTCCTCGTCGCGCAGTCGCAGGAGCTTGTTCGCCGCGCCGCGCACCTTGAACGATCCGGTGGGCTGGGAGAGCTCGAGCTTGTGGAAGACGTCGGCCGGGATCGTGGCCGAGAGCGGCAGGCTCGGATCGAGCGGCGTGGTTCGACTGAGGCCGCTCAGGGCGAGCCTCTTCGCCGCGGCGAGCACGTGCCGCGGCGAGACGGAGGGGAGGGGAGCGCTCATGGTAGAAAGGGTTTGTCAGGGGGTGGTGACGCCGAAGGGGCCGGGGGCGGGGCCCATCTCGAAGCGGAGGGTGCCGCCCTGGGCGAGGTCGCCGTGGAGGATTTCGGGTTGGTCGAGGGCCTTTCCGTTCCAGGTGACGGCCTGCACGTAGATGTTCTCGGCCGAGACGGCGGGGGCCTCGATGACGATCGTGCCGGCCTTCACGGTGATCTCCATGCGGGGGAAGAAGGGCGCGCCGAGGATGTACCGATCGGTGCCGGGGATCGGGTAGAAGCCGGCGGCGGTGAAGAGGTACCAAGAGGAGAGGGTGCCGCCGTCGTCGTTGCCGGCGAGGCCGCCGGGCTGGTCGGTGTAATGGGCGCGCGCCACCCAGCGGACGTATTTTTGCGTGAGGTCCGCGCGACCGACCTGCGCGAAGCCGTAGGCCGCGTGGATGTCCGGCTCGTTTCCGTGCCAGTAGGCATTGCGCGGCGCCGCCGACGCGAAGTTGTCCTCGATGGGGCGCTCTTCCAGGTCGGCGACGGATTCTTCGAAGAAGCGCTGGAGCTTCTCCACGAACGGCGCTTGCCCGCCGAGGAGCTCGGCGATCCCGGGGATGTCGTGCTGCGCCCACAGGCTGTGCCAGCCGTTCGCCTCGGCGTAATGGTCCGAGATGGAGTACGGGTTGTACGGGCTCTCGATGAAGGTCCCGCCCTCGTCCTTGGCGCGGAGGAAGCCCGTCACGGGGTCGAAGAGGTTTCTGTGGTTGTTCGCGCGCTCGGCGAACATGGCCGCGTCGTCCGCCTTGCCGAGCGCCTTCGCGAGGAGGCCGAGCGCGAGGTCGTCGTGCGCATATTCGAGCGTGTGCGAGACCGAGCGGCCGACGCTCGACGGCACGTAGCCGTACTCCATGTACGGCACGACGTCCCCGCGCCCGCCACGCCCGCCGGGCGGCTCGACCGAATCCACCGCGGCCCGCCGCGCGATGGTATAGGCGCCCTCGGCGTCGAAATCCGTGACGCCCTTGAGGTAGCTGTCGGCGAGCACCACGTCGGCGCTGGCCCCGATCATCGTGCCCGCCTCCCCGGTGGCGATGGGCCACTTCGGGAAGAAGCCGGAGATCTCGGCCATCGCGTGCAGCGATCGGACGGTGTCGCGCGCGGCCTCGGGCGCGACGAGCGAATAAAACGGGGTCACCGTGCGGTAGGTGTCCCACAGCGATTGATCGGTCAGGAAGGAAAAACCTTCCGCGGTGTGCTCCTCGCCGCCGTAGAGGTACTTTCCGTCGACGTCGCTCGACGCGGTGGGCATGAGGAACGCGCGGTAGAGCGACGAATAAAAAATACGCCGCTCGGTCTCGGTGCCGCCCCAGAGCTTCATGCGGCCGAGGAGGTCTCCCCAGGCTGCGGCCGTCTTCGCCCGCGTGCCGTCGAAATCCCAGTCCGGGATCTCGGCTTCGAGGTTTTTCGTGGCGTTCTCCAGCGAGACGAACGAGAGCCCGACCTTCAATTCGACGGCCCCGTCCGCGCCGAGGTCGAACGAGAGCGCGAAGCCGACCTTCGTGCCGCTGCCCGACGTCCCCTCCGCGGGCGCGTCGCCGTTCGACCAGACCTCGGCCGCTTTCCACGGCGCGCGCGTCCGGGCGTCGAAGAAGACGTCATACCCCCCGAACCCGCCCGACATCCCGCCCACGTGGTGCAGTTTGCCCCGGATACGTTGCGCCTCGGGCTCGAGCGTGAACTCGGCCTGCGTGACCTCGCCCCCGCTCAGGTGATGGTCGAGATCAAAGACGACGTGCCCTTCCTTCGTGCCCGCAGGATACCCGTGGCGGTGGTGCGCCGCGTGCCGCGTCGCCGTGAGCTCGCTGCGGATCGTGCCCCGATCGAGGGTGACCGCGTAATACCCGGGCGAGGCCGTCTCCGTCGCCTTGTCGAAGTGGGATTCGTAGCCGGGCGCCAAGAAGCGCGACGCCTCGAAGGCGTCGATCGGCATCACCCCGAGGACGCCGTAATCGGTCGCGCCCGTGCCGTGCAGGTGTAGGTGCGAAAACGCCCGGACCTGGTCGTCGCCGGCCCAGTAACCGGAATAATGCAAAAAATTGATGGTATCGTAGGGGCCTCGGGTATCGGGGCCGACCTTCGCGAGCCCGAACGGCGCCGCCGCGCCCGGGAAGGCGCTCCCATTCGCGAAGCCGAACCCGCCGCTGCCGACGCGCGGATCGGCGTAGATCAGCGGATCCTCGACGCGCGTGGGCTGCGCCGTGGGGACCTCCTGCGGATCGAGGGTGCACGCCGTTCCGCCGAGGACGTGCGTCACGCCGAGCAAGAGGAGGGGCGCGAGGGGGCGATCGAGGCGAGGGCGCATACGCGATGCGAACACGAAGAAGCCGGGGGCGTCAACCCGAGCCTTGCGACGACGCGCGAGATCCCTTAGCGTGGATTCCGCGCTCGGCATGAAGGACCTCATCGGCGGCCGATATCGGATCGAACGCAGGCTCGGCGCTGGCGGAATGGGGGCCGTCTACGAGGCCACCGATTCGCAGGGCGGCGCGCGGGTCGCGGTGAAGGTCGTGACCGCGGAGGTCGCGCGGAACGAGCTCTTGCTCTCGCGCTTCGAGCGCGAGGTGCGCGCGGCGCGGGCCCTCGACACGCCCCACGTGGTGCGCGCGATCGACGCAGGGCGCGACGGCGACGAGGGCCTGCCCTTCCTCGTGATGGAGGTGCTCGAAGGCGAGGACGTGCGGGCCGTCTTCAAGCGCCTCGGGCCGGTCCACCCCGATCTTGCGGTGCGGATCGTGGCCCAGGCCTCTCGCGGGCTCGAGGTCGCGCACGCGCAGGGCATCGTGCATCGCGACGTGAAGCCGGCGAACCTGTTCCTCACCCGCGGCCCGCAGCCCGGCGAGCGTACGGTCAAGATCCTGGATTTCGGCATCGCGAAGCTCGCCCCCGATCCGGAGAGCATGGCGCAGGCCGGTGAACTGACGAGCTTGACGCAGACCGGCAGCATGCTCGGCTCGCCGCTCTACATGGCGCCGGAGCAGGCGCGCGGGCACAAGCACATCGATGGCCGCGCGGATCTGTGGTCGCTCGGCGTGGTGCTCTACCAGGCCCTCACGGGCGTGACGCCGCACCGGGACAGCGGCGCGCTCGGCGATCTGATCATCGCGATCTGCACGGAGCCGGCCGAGCGCGTGGAGCGGCTCGCGCCGTGGGTGCCGCCCGCGGTGGCGGCGGTCGTGCATCGCGCCCTCGATCTCGATCCCACGCAGCGTTTCCAGAGCGCCGCCGAGATGCACGCGGCGCTCGTCGCGCTGCTGCCGCCGGGCGAGGCGAACGCCGGGATCCACGAGCGAATGCTGGTGCCGCTGCCCGAGCCCGAGCGCGCGCGCCTCTCGGCCCTGCCGCGCCCGCCGAGCGGGCCGCAGACGTTCTCCGAGACGCCTTCCCGTGGGGGAGCTCCGCCCGGACCCACCGAGCTTCGCTCCCAAGCGCCCGGGGTCCCGGCTGCAAGCGGCCCGTACGCGATGGTGGATCCCCCGACGACGCGCTGGTCGGGCGCGGCGCTCGGCATCTCGGCCGAGACGCCCGCGGCCATGCAGATCGGCGCGCCTTCGTCGGCGTTCGCGGCGGTCACGCAAGCGACGCCGCCGAAGCGCCGCTCGGGCGCGCTGCCCTTCGTCGTCATGGCGGCGCTCGCGCTCGTCGTGGGCGGGAGCGTCGCGTTCGTGGGGCTGCGGGCGCCGGAGGGGGCCGGACAGACCCCCGCCGGACAAACCAATCCGGGACAAACGGCGCCCGGGATGACGCCCACGAATACGCCGGTCGTGGAGCCTCCGGCGACGACGGCGCCGGCGCGCGCGTCGGCCGAGGCCGAGGTGCTGGCCGCGCCGAGCGCCGCGCCGGTCGCCGCGAGCGTGAGTGGCTCCGCCCGAGGCCTCGCGCCCTGGCCCCGCGCCTCGTCGCGCGGATCCGCCGCGCCGAAGCCCACGGGCAAGAGCGACATTTACCTGGGTCGGTGACGCGTGTCCCTGATGCGGCCTTCTCGTGTCCTCGGCCCCGTTCTCGCCGCCGCGCTCGTGTTCCTCGGCGCGCCGCGCGCCTCGGCCGACGGTCTCGCGGACGAGGCCGAGCTCCATTTCCAGCTCGGCGCCGCCGATTACCAGAAGGGCGAGTACACGAGCGCGCTCGAGCATTTTTTGCTGTCGAACCGGCTCGTCCCGAACCGGCGCGTGGTATTCAACATCGCGCGTTCGTTCGAGCAGCTCCGGCAATGGCCCGACGCGCACCGTTATTACGTCGACGCCCTCGCCGGGGAGACGGAGCCTGCGGCGATCGAGGCCTCGAAATCGGCCATCACGCGCCTCGCGCCGAACGTGGCGGTCCTCGACGTCGTGACGGATCCGCCCGGCGCCACGATTTACATCGATCGAAAGGACCTCGGCTCGCGGGGCCGCGCGCCGCGCCCGCTCGCGGTGAACGAGGGCAAATACCGCGTGATCGCGGAGTTCCCGGGCTACGAGCCCAGGGCGAGCGAGGAGGTCGTGGCCAAGCGCGGGAGCGAGACCCGCGTCTCGCTCTCGCTCACGCGGATCGTCGGCAAGGTGAAGGTGACGGTGACGGGCGCGGCGCGCGCGGCGGTGCGGGTCGACCAGGAGTCAGGGGAGCCCGCGTGCATCGCCCCCTGCGAGCTCGCGCTGTCGCCCGGCAAACACGAGCTTTACGCGACGACCGAGGGCGCGTCCGCGCCGGCGCGGACCGTGAACGTGGTGGCGCGCGAGACGACCGAAGTGAACGTGACGCTGCGGCCGCCGGTGGGGACCGTCGTCGTGGGGACGACGGAGCCGGGCGCGCTCGTGAGCATCGACGGGCGCGCGGCGGGCTTTTCTCCTGCGGTGCTCAGCGACGTGCCCGCGGGCGCGCGGAAGGTGCGCGTGAGTTTGCCCGGGCACGCGCCCGTGGTGCGCGACATCGTGGTGCGGCAGGGCGAGCAGGTGGATCTCGGCACGCTCGACCTCGTCCCGCTGCGCGAGGTGACGGCGGCGTCGCGGTTCGCCGAGCGGATCGAGGACGCGCCGAGCTCGGTCACGGTGATCGATCGGCGCGAGCTTGCGGCGTTCGGGTACCCGACGATCGCGGAGGCGCTGCGCGGCGTGCGCGGCATCGCGATGGCGAACGATCGGGCGTACGCGTCGGCCTCGATCCGCGCGATTGGCCAGCCAAACGATTATGGTAGCCGCGTGCTCGTGCTCTCGGACGGGCAGGCGCTCAATGACAACCTCCTGAACAGCTCGTACATCGGCTCCGACGGGCGGGGCGATTTGCACGACGTGGACCGCATCGAGATCGTGCGCGGCCCGGGATCGCTGCTGTACGGCGCCGGCGCATTCTCGGGCATCGTGAACCTCGTGACGCGCTCGCGCGAGGAGCCCACGGGCGTGCACGTGGGGGTCGGGAGCTACGACGGCGCGGTCCTGCGCGGGCGCGGCGGGTTTCACCTGCGGAAGGGGCAAGACAAGGGAATCTGGGCGAGCGGGTGGGGCGCGCAATCGGACGGTTTTGATCTGGAGGTGCCGATCACCGGCCAAACGGAGCCGCTCCGGGTGCGCGGGGTCGAGGCCTTCCAGGCGGGCGGCACGGCCGGGCGCGCATACTGGGGCCCGGCCACGTTGCAATGGCTCGTGCACCACCGAACGCAGGCGACGCCGGTGGGCGCGTACGCGACGCAGGCCGGCAATCCCCGGACCGCGTTCGCGGATACCCGCATGATGGTGGAGGCGCGCTTCGAGCCGCGCCTGACGCAATCCCTGCAATTGCTCGTGCGCGCGCACGCGAACCGCTACACGTACGACGGGGTGTATGCGTTCGACGGGGAGCTCGACAACATCGAGTCGTTCGCGGGGACGTGGATGGGCGGCGAGGCGCGGCTCGTGTATTCGCCGGGGCCGCGGCTCCGCGTCACGGTGGGCGGCGAGGGGCAATGGCACCCGGAGGCGACGCTCCAGGGCCGCGAAGACGTCAATCGCGTCACCACGGAGCGTTACCTCGACGAACGGCGTCCGTACCAGTTCGCCGCGGGATATGCGCTCGCGGAGGGCGCGCCGCTTCCGTGGCTCCGGCTCTCCGGCGGCCTGCGCATCGACGTGTACAGCACATTCGGCGCGGTCTTCGTGCCGCGGGCGGCGATCATCACGCGGCCCGTGCGAGGCGGCACGCTCAAGCTGATGGGCGGCCGCGCGTTCCGGGCGCCGAGCATTTACGAGCAGCTCTACAACGACAACGGCCAATCCCAGGAAAAACCCCTCCAAGCGCTCGACGCCGAGAAGATCTGGTCGGGCGAGGTCGAATACACGCAACGGTTCCTCGAAGATTGGGCGGCGCTCGTGGCCGTGCACGGCAGCCACATCGACGGGCTCATCTTCACGAAGCCGATCCCGGGCAGGCCCACGGTGGCCTACGCGAACAGCGAGACGGGCATGCTCGTGCTCGGCGCAGACGCCGAGATCCGGCGCGAATGGCGCAAAGGATGGATGCTCGCCGCGACGTACGGGTATCAACGCGCGACGTACCTCGACGATACGCTCGCCGATCCGCGGGTGCGAAACGTGCCGGAGCACCTGGCGGGTTTTCGCGGGGTGATCCCGGTGTTGCCCTCGATCGCGTCGCTCGGAGTCCGCATGACGCTGGAGGCGCCGCGCCTGCTCGTGGACGGCAGCTCGACGGGGACCCAGGTCGTGGCGGATTTGACGGTGTCGGGCGAGGTGAAGTCGTACGGGATCCGGTACGTCGTGGGGCTCTACAACCTCGCCGACCGCCGCGTGCTCGCGCCGGTGACGGACACATTCCGGAGCCGGACGATGCCCCAGAATGGGCGGACGTTCCTGGTCGACCTCGTCGGAACGTATTGATCAAGTCCGCGCGTCGAGCAGGACCTTGCCGAACGAGACATTCGACGCGACATAGCGGTGCGCCTCGGCCGCCTCCGCGAGCGGAAACACGCGATCGACGACGGGCCGCACGATGCCCCGCGAGAGCCACGGTCCCAGCGTGCGATCGAGCAGCTTCGCCGCCTCGATTTTCTCCTCGATCGGCCGCGACCGGAGCACCGTGCCGATGACCTCCAGCCGCTTTTGCAAGATCACGCCGAGCGGGACCTGCGCGCTCGCCCCCGCCGTCAGGCCCACGAGCACGATGCGGGCCCTTTTCGCGGCCGCGGCGAGCGTCTCCGGGACGTAGGCGCCGCCCACGAGGTCGAGCACGACATCCACGCCGGCCCCGCCCGTCCGCGCGAGGACCTCGGCCGCGAACACGCCACCCGGCGCGACGATCCCCTCGTCGAGGCCGAGCTCGCGGCATCGATCGAGTTTGTCCGCGGTGCGGCTCGTGCCGATTACGAAGCAGCCGAGCGCGTGGGCGATCTGCACGCCCGCCGTGCCGACGCCGCTGCCCGCCGCATGCACGAGGACCCGCTCGCCGGCCACGAGGCGGCCACGCACGACGAGCGCGTCGAGCGCGGTGAGAAACGCCTCGGGCACGGCCGCGGCGTCCTCGTCGGAGAGGTTCGCGGGCGCAGGGACGACCTCGCGCTCGTGCGCGACGAGGCGGTCGGCATACGCGCCGCCCGCGACGATGCCATAGACGCGCTCGCCGCCCGCATACCGGGTGACGCCGGGGCCGACGGCGTCGACGGTGCCGACATATTCGAGGCCGGGGATGTCGGCAGGGACGCCGGGCGGGGCAGGGTAGAAGCCGGCGCGCTGGAGGAGGTCGGCGCGGTTGACGCCGGCGAGGTGGACGCGGACGCGGACGTGGCCGAAGGGCGGCTCGGGATCGGGCAGGTCGCGGAGCTCGAGGACCTCGGGTCCCCCGGGAGAGCGAATGACGACAGCGCGCATGGCCGGCCTGTAAGCGGCCCGGGGCGGCGACGCAAGCCGCGTGGTGGCTCGATCAGGGAGGATCCTTGACCGTGACGGTGACGAAGTTGTCGTTCGACACGGCCCAGACCTCGATGCGGCCCGGGGCCTCGCCGGTCGCAGGGTCGAAATTGAGCGGGCCGGACGTGCCGGCGAGGTTGATGCTCCCGCCCGCGGAGAGCGTGCTTTTTCCCTTGGGCCAGGCGGTCGAGGTGATGTCGACGAGATCGCCCATGGCCAGGCGCCCCATGCCCTCGGCCACCTGCCGGCCGTCGTAGTCGGTCCCGTCGCGCGAGGCCCAGATGACCCCATACGCGCCGACGTACGTGGCGTCGTACGCCTGCGCGGTGAACGAGAAGTTGGCTGGATCCGTCTGGAACTGCGACTTCATGTTCGCGCGGAAGGTCTCGTAAATCTGCCCCGACGGGCTCGCGGGCGCAGTGCCCTGCGAGCCCGCGATCATCTGCTTCACCTCGGCAGCCAGGTTCGGATCGAGCAGCTTCGTCGCGTCCTTGGCGCCGTCCGTGAAGAAGAACTTCCGCCCCGCGACCGGCTTGCCCACCATCGCCTTCAGGATCTCGACGGTTTGTCCCGCTTGAACCGTGATCACGAGGACGCCAGCGGGGTTGTACGTGTCGACGTCGGCGGCGAGCGTGGCGAGCGCCCCGGTGTCGGCGAGCTTCGCCTCCTCGATGGGGAAGAGCTGAGATTTGTCGAGGCCATACGCCTCCCGGAAGACGGTGGCGAGGCCCTGGCCGTAGGCGTCGCTGACGTACACGACGGCGACGTTGCCGCCAGCGACGACCGGATCAAGCTCGATGACGTCGTCCGCCATGACAACGCCCTGGCGCGTGTCGCTGGGGCACGTGCGCCAGAAGAGGCCCGGCTCGCCCGCCGCAAGGCGATCGTCGGCGTCCGTGAGCGCCGGGCTCGTCGCCGAGGGCGAGATGATCACCGTGGGATACCCCTTCTCCTTGAGGCGCGCGATGAGGCGGAGCGAGTCCGACGAGGAGAGGGGCCCAACGATGTACGGGACGCCGAGCGTGCCCGCGAGGTAGTCGAGCGCAGCCTGGTTCAGCTCGTCGCGCGCCGCGCCCGTGGCCGTGTTGTTCTCACCGCCATTGTCGCAGACGACGACGGCCATGCGCTGGCCACGGTTGAGTTTGTCGCTCGCATTGATCTCCCGCACAGCGACGCGCACGGACTGCGTGAGGACCTCGTCCTTCGTCTCGCCAATCGAGAAGATGCTGCCGATGACGAGCGGCGCGTCCGGGCCAGCAAGGGGCCGGTCCGGCAGGTCCGCCGGCTCAAAGATCGTGCTGCACTGCGGGTGCTTCGGGAACGCCGAGACGCAGACGCCGTCGACACACGCGCCGCCGCCGCCGATCCTACGGCAATCATGGCCCGTGGAGCACGGAGGAGGATCGGTGCAGTACCCCTCGACGCAGGTGCTATTCGGCCCGATCGCGAGGACACACTCATCATTGCTCGTGCAGTCATCCTGCGTGACGTTGCCGAGCGAGCACGCGCCCGAGGCAACAAGGGTCCCGCCGGTCACAAGCAAACCAAGAAGGATTCCGGTTCCCCGGAGAAGTCGTGCAAGCATGGCAGACCCCAAGCGTACGACCCTTGAAGGTCGCCGAGAAGCCCGACGAAGAGGCCAAGTCTCATCACGGGCCGCCCGCGCCCGGGGCGCCGCCCCGGACCCCGCGGGGGGCTGTCCGCCCCCTCGACCCCGGACCAGCGAGGCGCTGGACCCAGGGTTGAAAAACTGCGCGGTGCGCAGTT